>DRLF01000169.1 GCA_011051425.1 Thiolapillus brandeum
CCCCCACCAAACTCGATTTTCAGCGGCATTTTTTTCATGTACTTCCTTGGGATAGCGCCAGACCGCATTTCTTTTTGGCCAAATCTCCTTGCCGGTTTTCGGATGAATAATTGGATAATAAAGGTTAGGTCGCTCGTCTGCGGTCTTGTTGCACTTATAGTTGTCTGACATCCACGGCCCTCGTGGGTCGTCATCTGGGTTTGAATATGCCTTGTTCTGCTTGTCCTCCCGCGGCAATCGTCCCGGAGACCAATCCGTCTTGGACTGGGCATACAGCACCAGAAAGTCATGATCATCACTGAGCCAGGTCGCGTCATTGGCAGGCGCATATTTCTTTTGCCAAATCACATTTGCAACGAAATTGTTTACGCCAAAAGCTCCATTTAAAGCCTTGCGAAGATTGTCCTGTTCATTGTCGTCACAACTTACGAATGTAGCGCCATCATTCCCTTGAAGGTGGCATGCCAACCTCAACCGATCCTCCATCAAACTCATCCAGCTCGCATGCTGATACCGGTCCTTGTAGATAAATTCATCCGACCCGGTGTTATAAGGCGGATCGATATAGATACACTTCACCTTACCCGCGTACTTGTGCTGCAACAGGTTCAGCGCCTGCCAGTTCTCGCTGTGGATCAGCAGGCCGTCGGTGGCCTCCTCGATGTTCTCGAATGGCAACTGTTCCAGCAGACGGCGCTTGAAGTCCTGATCGAAATGCCGGGTATCCAGCACCAGGGTGGGATGGGTCTTGAGGAACTTTTTGTCCACCTTGGCGGGTGTCGAGAACAGCTCCCGCCATGCCGCCTTCTGCGCCTTGTTCTTCAGGATTTCCGGCCAGAGTTTTTCCGGCACGTGGCGGATGTGCAGCAGCCAGTCGGTGGCCAATACAAACTTGGGTTTCTCGAACAGGCGGTTTTGCAATTGCTCGATGTCGTCGAGGAATTCGATGATCTTTTCAGCGATGGCGTTGACCACGCGGATCAGGCGCAGGCGGGCGTCGAGTGCGCCTTCCAGGTCGTCCAGGTGCAGCATCTGATCCTTGATGTAGAACTCCAGCTCCCGTTGCAGGAAGGGGCGCAATTCAGGGTAGATGAAGTAGTCCGCCGAGTGCCGGCGGGCGAAGTGGCCCATGCGGCGAAGCAGGTAGCTGTCTTCGCCTTCGGTATCCGCCTCGGCCAGTTTGGCCTGCAGGAACGGTGCATCTTTCGCTGCCTTGTCGAGGACCTTCTTTGTCGCGGTTTCCAGAATGCTGCGCTGAGCCTTGCTGTTCTTGCCGTGTTCCGCGGCCTCTTTCTCCGTTGGCAACCGGTAGTGAAACGGCAGCACCAGGGTGCGTGTTGTATCATCCCACTCGATGCCCTTGGGCAGCGGAAAGAACCAGCGCCGGTCGCCCTTGGTATTGTCCTTCGGCAGGTCGGCATCAGTAAGCCGGAAGTGAACCGTGCATGCGCCTTCCAGGGTGTCCACCTTGAAGCGGTAGTCGCGGAAATGCTCGCTGGTCTTGATGTAGTGCATGCCGCGCGTGGCCCAGTGGAACATGACCTCCTCGCCGGAATACGGCACGGCGTAGGTATCCGGCCGGCGGCTGTAGCGGCGCTTGGGAATGAAATCGGCGTCTTCGTAGTAGCGCGAGAAAAAGGCATAGAGGTGGTTGAACACCTCATCACGATCGGATTCGTTGGACGTTACCTCGTCCAGCGCCTTGCGGGCCGCGAGATACTGCTTGCCCAGCTTGGTCTTCTTGTACTCCCCGGCCAGGTCACCATTGGGCTGCACCGCGTCGTCCGCCAGTTCATCCCGGATCTTGTCGGCCAGCTCATCCAACTTTTCCTGTGCCTGCAGGCGCTGACTAGAGGTATCTGCGCCGAAGGCTGCATCCACCTCGGCCGGCAGGGTTTCATCGATGAAGCGGCGCAGCTCCTTTTCGCGCAGGCGGAACAGGCGATAGATGCCGGTATCCAGGTCGGCGAAATCGAACTGGAAGATTTCGCCGAGTAATGCCTGGAAACGACTTAAATGATCATTCATATCTTTCCTTTACCGGTTCCTGTATTTTCTGATTTGTGCATTCACATCTTTCCAGGGCAGGCGGCTGCCATCGGCACGCATGGCATCATAGGCCGATTCTGCCCGGTCTACATCGATTATGCCGGATTCAAGCAGTTCTCCCATCAGCCAAACCGTGCCCCTGACCTCGACCTCTTCGATAATCGACACCTGCCGCAGGGCATTGTCCCCCGTCAACAGCGGACAGGCTTCCTGCCTGGCAAGCGCCAGGGCCAGACAGTCATTATTACTGACACCGGTCCTGGCATGCTTGATACCCAGTTGTGCCGTATCGATGATGGCCGCTTCACCCAAGGCCAGAATAGCAAGCCCCCTGTCCGGAAGATCCGGGTGCTGCTCGCGCAATTCTTCATGAAACAACACATCCGGCACCGCAAACTCATAGTCCAGTGAAAATATTTCCTCGAGGATACCACCTGCCATCACATCGATCAGGATATTGGCATCACTGATTAGCAGCTTGTGGCTCACAGGTTCCCACGTTCCTTATGGCTCTGAAATCTGAGAGTGATTTCCCTAACAGCTCGGCCGCCTTCGATTCGCCAATGAGCTCCTCTGCATAGGCATGAAACACGAGCTGCATAAACAGTTTTGGCTGTTCCGCCGGATAGGGTTCGCCAGGCTCCTGCTTTCTCCAGCCTCTCATCGCAAACAGCTTGCACATGCTTGCATAGGCTGATTTTGACAAGACGCCCAAATCTACTGCTCTGTGTAACCAGCCTTGCATACTCAGGCCATAGGCACTCTTTAACACGCAAAGCTCAACAGGTTCCAGCCGACTTCTTCGATTACCCAGCTCTTTCAATACCTCCGAAGCGGGTACGAGAAAAGCACCGGCAAAGCGATTCGCCGCCATTTCTTCATCAAGGTCTTCAGCCAGACGGTCTTTTATGACCAGGTGGCCCAGCTCGTGTGACAGGGTGAAACGCTGGCGATCCCCGGGCCAGCCCTGGCCAACCACAACCACCGGAGTACCGTTGACCTCGGCTGCGAGTCCGTCGAATTTTTCTCCATGCAGCGCATTGGACTGGAAGACCATAATCCCCTTTTCTTCCAGGGTATCGATCAGATCAGGAATTGGATTATCACCCAAACCCCACGCATGCCTGACGACGCTGGCCGCTTGCTCGATATCATCGTAGCTTTCGATAAAGGGAAGCTCATCGGGAAGCTTGAAGGCCTC
Source organism: Thiolapillus brandeum (assembly GCA_011051425.1). Taxonomy (GTDB): domain Bacteria; phylum Pseudomonadota; class Gammaproteobacteria; order Chromatiales; family Chromatiaceae; genus Thiolapillus; species Thiolapillus brandeum_A. Next base: position 3,251 of record DRLF01000169.1, read on the forward strand.
GACAGGGCTTACCGGCAAAAACTCTTCGAGCTCCAGGAAACGTTCAATTTGTTCGATCACGTCACCCTCGA
>DRLF01000170.1 GCA_011051425.1 Thiolapillus brandeum
GCCCCTGGAGGAAATACTGCAGCTGTTGCTGCAGCGCCTTTCCCCGGGATGCTTTCTGCTGCTCCTCAGTGATTTCAGTGACCTGGATGTGGATTCCGCCGCATCGGTTCTGCACCAGCTGTCAAAGGTGCACAGCATACGGGCCATACAGATTCTCGACCCCGTGGAACAAGAACTCCCCAATGATGCAGATTTGCTGCTGGATGATCCTGCGGCACCAGATCCTATTCTTTTTTCCGGTGGAGACAGCGCCTTGCGCCGGGACTATGCGGAAGTATTCTCTGCCCGGCAGGCAGCGCTGACTGCCTGCTTCTCAGGCAATGGTATTCCCCTGCATGTCTGTACTACCCGGGACAGCGTGGAAGCCTGCCTGGATATGCTGCGTCCGGTGAACCATGCCGGATAAGGGCGCGTGGTTCGACATCATCCCCCCGGAGGCGCCAGCTGCGTCCGGGGGTATGGGACTGACCGGCCTGCTGCTGGTGGCTCTGGTTCTGCTGTTGGCTGTTCTGGCTTTATGGGGATACATGCGTTACGTGCGAGGAGACCGCCGTGCCCTGAAGCAGCTTGCTGTCCATCTCGAAAAAGGCCGCCTGGAACCGCGTGAAGCCTGCTGCCGCATAAGGCGGGTGCTGCGCCGTAGCCAATATGCCGCAGGCTTGCACAGGATCTCCAGCCACCCACAGCACCAGACTGGCTGGCAGCAGTTTCAGGTGCAGCTGCTGCAGGGTTGCTTTTCCCGTAAACCGCCTGCCGCTGCCGATGTGCAGGCGCTGCTTCTCCAGGCCATGGACTGGCTGAAAGAAATGGAGCCGCACTGATGTGGTCACAGGCGGCGGACTGGATTCGCCAGGTGCATTTTCTGCATCCGGGCTGGCTGTGGGCGTTTCCCCTGTCGTTGTTGACAGTGGGGTTGCTGTTGCGCTGCCGTTGTCTGAGGGAGCTGAGGTTGCCACCTTTGTTTCCCATGCGGGCTTGCAGGCATCCCCAGATGAGTATCCTGCGGGGGCTGATGCAGCAAAGATCCCGCGGGCAACGGAAAAGCTGGTCTGGGCACTGGTTCAGCTATGCGGTTTTTCTGCTGCTGATGCACCTGTCTCTGGCTCACCCCTATCGCCTGGGCAGGCAGCTTCCCGCTCCGCCCGTGTATGGCGATACCCTGTTCATCGTGGATACCTCCATCAGCATGGTGCTGCGCGACTACCTTGTGGCGGGAAAGCGTACAGAACGCATGACCATCCTCAAGAGCGTGCTGGCGCATTTCATCGATCAGCTTCAGGGAAACCGCATCGGCCTGATCGTCTTTTCCCGGGAGCCGTACACCTTGGCTCCCCTGACGAGCGATTACGCATTGCTGAAGTCCAGGATTCACCGCCTGCAACCGGCGGTGCTGACCGGGAACAGCTCAAACCTTGGCCGGGCCCTGATCTATACCCTGAAACAGCTGCAGCAGCCGTTCCTGGCAGAGCGCAAGCCGGCGCTGGTGCTCATTTCAGACATCAACCGCAGTTCCCGGGATATCGACCCCGGCGCAGTGGCCGGCTATCTGCACAAGCAGGGCTACCGTCTGTACACCATCGGGATTGGCGCTTCCAGTGATGAAGCCAGGGAGGACGACTCCCGGGGACTGACCTATGAACCGACCAGCTTTTCCCTGCTCAAGACCATCGCTGCGGAAGGTGGAGGGCGTTTCTACTGGGCCGACAATGCCCATGGCCTGCGCGGAGCGATCCGGGCTGTTCAGGAAAGCGAACGGCGACCGTCAGAGGCCAGCCCCCGTTACCTGCGGGAACCCCTGTATTCCTGGTTCCTGTTGGCGGGTCTGGCGTGGCTCATGCTGATTCAGCTGTGGCATGGCAGGGGGCGGCCTGCATGATGGAGCTGCTCGAATCCCTGGAATGGCGTGCCCCGGTGTGGTGGTGGCTGGCTCTGTATCCCTGGGTGTTTGGGATATTGCGTGGGATATGGCAGCACAAGAAACACAACCCCTGTGCTGAGCCGGAACTGCTTCCCTGGGCTCAGGCGCGAACCGCGCCAGGGTTCGGGGCGGGGAGGCTGTGGCGGTATCTCCTCGTGGCTCTGGCATGGCTGCTGTTTGCTCTGGCCCTGTCCGGACCGCGGTTGGTGGAACAAGATTACGGGGAGGCTGGCAGCTCCCGGGGAGAACTTGTACTGGTGTTTGATCTGTCCCTTTCAATAACGGCCAGGGATGTTGCGCCCAGCCGCCTGGAGCGCAGCCGCCAGGCGCTGGAATACCTGTTGAAGACAGCTCATGGACAGAAAATCGGCCTGGTGGTGTATGCAGCCCGGCCACACCTGCTGACGCCCGTGACCCAGGATATGAACCTGCTGCGCCATGATCTGGGACTGTTACGCCATGGCCTGTTGCCGTCAGAAGGATCGGAACTCCCGGATGCCCTGGCCTTTGCAGGTCAACAGTTCCGCGAACCATCTGCGCCCCGGGGCTTGCTGCTGATCAGTGATGGTGGACTGGCGGAAGGTGATGACGCCGGACGCGGCAGGCTGCAAACCACGGTGCAGGAACTGGCCGGGCGGGGAATACCTGTTCACGTGCTGGCAGCAGGCACTCCAGGGGGAGCGGCTCTGCAGGCGCCTGATGGGAGCTGGCTGATGCATGACGCAGAACCCGTGATCGCCTCCCTGCATGAACAACGGCTGCAGGGCCTTGCGCAGCAAAGTGGAGGCGTCTATGCCCGGCTGGGGGATGGGGAGGAAGCGTGGCAGAAGCTGTACGAAGAAATTATCGGGCGACTTTCTCCTGCCGGCAGGAATGACAATGACAGGGGCCTCGTTGCCTGGAAAGAACTTTATTCCTGGTTTCTGCTGCCGGCAGTTCTGCTGATGCTCCTTTCCCGGGTTTCTTTTTCAAGGAATGCCGTTTTGCAGGGGAGCATCCCTGGCCTGTTGTTGATCAGCCTGCTGGGGAGTATTGTCCCCCGGCCGGTTCAGGCTGATGATCAGGCCTGGCAGCAGATGGCCCACCAGGCCTATGCCCAAAAGTCTTACCTGGAGGCGCACAAGGCCTATGCCCGGGTGCCCGGGTATGCCGGGCGCATGGGGGAGGGCAGCAGCGCCTATCAGCTGAAAAAATACACGGAGGCTGCTGCGCTTTTCACCCAGGCGGTGCTGGATGCGAGTACGGACAGGGAGCGC
>DRLF01000171.1 GCA_011051425.1 Thiolapillus brandeum
GAACACTTCCAGAAACTGCTGGTACTGCTCCAGCACCGCCGGGCTGGCCACCATGGCCAGCTTGTGGGTGAGAAACTGCAGGCGCACATGATCCTGTTCGGTGACCGCCTTGTCCAGCATCAGCTGCTCCATATGGCTGATGAAGTCCATGTAGATCTCGGACTTGAGTTCGATGAACTTGATGCTCTGCTCTTTCTTCAGCTCCACTTCCGTCTGCTTGTTGAGCAGCATGGCGGTAATGAGCACCGTGGCCACCGTACCCAGAATGATCAGCACGATCTCCTGGGTAAAGGGCATCTGGTCCATCACCCGGTAGGCATAACGCAGGAAGGCATAGCCTCCCACCACCACGGTGGCAGTCAGACTCAGGTAGATCAGGTTTTCACGAAATGTCTTCATCCTTCCCGGTTCAGATTTCCCGCAGGCCTTCCGAAGGCTCCACACGTGCGGCGCGAATACCCGCGAGTATAGCAGCCAGGATGGAAGCACCCGCGGTTATCGCCAGAGCAATAGCATAGTGTTCCGGCAGCAGGCGGCAGATCTTCTGGGCTGTTTCCAGCTGGGGCGCGAGCATGAAATTGATGCTCCAGGCAGCAGCAAGATAGATGCCGCAGGCCAGCGCCCAACCGAAAACGGCGGTGTACAACCCCTGCACCACGGGAAACAGGATGATATCGCCGGTACGGAAACCCACCAGGCGCAGCACCGACAATTCCTTGCGTTTGCGGTCCACGTTGGCCCACAGACTGGCCCCCAGGGAGAGGGAGAAGCCCCCCAGGCCGATGAGGGCGATGGCCCAGTAGATGGCCGACAGGGTATTGTCCATGCGCCGCACGCTTTCGATATCCGCCGCCTGGGTGCGCACTTCGATACCACTGCGGTCGAAACTGTCGCTCAGGGCCGCCACGTCGTAGATAGAGCGGGCATACAGGCGGAAACCGGTGTAGCTGCGCGCCTGTACCGCCGAACTCCCCTCCCAGCCCAGGGCAGGAACGGCATGGCCATCGCGGAAATCCTCCAGCGCCTCCACCAGCATCACCGAAGCAAACAGACCGTCTCGCCTGAAACCTGTGGCCGGTGCCACCGCCGCCACCTGCAGATCCATGGCGACACGCTCCTTCCTGCCCCGGAAGCGACGCTGCAGGCTGCCTTCGATATGATCACCGGCACTCACCTGCAGTTTCTTTGCAGCACTGGCGGACAGCACGACCCTGTCCATACCGGAAGGCGGCTCAAGCTGCGGATCCAGCAAAGGATCCCCTTTCGCTGACGGTATCACCTCGAACTGCAGGATACGCCCGGCCTGCTCGCTGCTCACCGACAGGGTGGACGCAATGCTGCGGATACGCGGCACGATGAAAGCCACATCGTCCCGCTTGCGCAGGCTGTCTATCCATACGCGGTCGTAATGGCCACTGCCCACGGGACGAATCTCGCGCTTGGCCGGATTTTCGACCAGCTCGTCTATCATGGTGCCCACGATGCCGAACTTCAGCCCGAACAGCACCAGCATGGGGCCCAGCACCGCAGCCAGCGCCAGCACGAAGCAGATGGAGATCTGCCATTCGTGAAAATAGTCCCTGCTGGCCAGGGCCAGGGTCTGACGTTTCTGACGCAGCATCAGCCACTCACCACGGTTTCTGTCATGCGGCCATCCTTCGAGCGCCGGGTGTGGTGTGCCAGCCGGCGCAGCCCGAGCTGCTTGATATGCCGCCAGGCATGGCTGGCAACGATAACGGTAATGTTGCGCTCTTCCACCATGCCGATAAAAAGTGACATGATCTTTTCCGCCGCAAAGGGATCCACCGATGCCGTGGGTTCGTCTGCAATGATGATAGCCGGGCGGTGCGCCAGCGCCCGGCCGATGGCCACACGCTGGCGTTCCCCCGTGGACAGGGCGTCGGGAAGTTTTTTCAGATGGCGCGTCAGTCCCAGCTCCCTCGCCAGGGTCTCCACCGTGCCGTCATCCTTCATACCCAGCATCTGGCGGGAGAGATTGATGTTGTCGTAGATGTTCAGATAAGGCAGCAGCCCCCCGGTCTGCATGACATATCCCATGTGCGCCTTGCGCAGGGCGGCCAGCCGGTTGCGCCTGTGCTTGCGCCAGGCAAGGCCGATATCGACCGCTGTGTTGCTGTCCGCATGGAAGCTGAAGTTACCGATGTCGCTGGGCTGCAGAATGAAGGCCAGCATATCCAGCAGGGTGGACTTGCCGCAGCCACTCTCGCCGATCAGGGCGATCTTCTCGCCCCGCTGGATGCGCAGGGACGGCACCCGCAGCCCGAAGCTGTAGCCGTTGCTGCTACGGGTCTTGGCGACATCCTTGAGCTGGTAGATGACCCCGGAAGGGCTGTTTTCCTGCATCAGGGCAGCATATCCAGGGACAGGGGAAAGACCGAATCACCGCTGACCGGGCCGTTGTCCAGACTGATCCACAGATCGGTGTTGTCATGCAGGGCCTGATAGTAGGTGATCTTCTCTTCCAGGCGGCGCAGGAATTCAATCTGCTGTGCCGCCGGCCAGCTCTGCCAGTCGTCCAGGGACAGGGCCATGACCTCGCCGGTGTAGGGCAGCCCTTCGATATAGTCGCCGATGAAGCCCATGTCCACCAGGCTGTTGCCCTCCCCGGCGGTGGTCGCCGTGGTACGCCCCAGTTCTTCCGGGTTGCGCGAAATGGTCGCGGCCAGGCTCTTGAGTTCGTTGATGAAATTCTGGGGCGACAGCAGTCCATCCTCCGCGGTGCGCAGCACCTGGCGCAGGATATCGTGCATATCTGACAGCTGATCCCGGGTAAGCAGCACCCGCACGTCCACGGTCTGCCGTTGTGGCTGGCTCATGTCATGATCCAGCATCCAGGCGTTGAACACCCGGGGAGGCTGTCCCTGAAACTGTTGCAGGTACTGCATGCGCAGGGCATAGCCCAGTTTTTCCACCTTGAGTTGCAATTCGGTGAGACGGGTATTCTCTTTCGCCTCGGGCCGAGCAGGCTGCGGCTGTGCTTCCAGCCCCTGGGCGACCTGGGCGGAAATCTGCCCGGCAAGGCTGTCCAGTACGGTGCCGAACTCCTCCACGTTCCCTGTCGGCACGCCGTAATACAGGCTGCCGATACCGGGAAAGTCGGACAGCTCGCGGTACTGGGCTTCCGCCCTGGCATGATCCGCGTTTTCGGACGGAGTCTTCAGGTGCAGCACGAAGATAGCGATGCCGTTGTCCTGGGCCAGCTGGCGCAGGGCCGCCGTTCCCAGCCCGGTGGTGGACAGGGGATCGTCACCCTCCCGCGCCCCGGCATCGGTGATGAGTACGATATAGCGGGCGTCGTGCCCCTGCCAGCCCATGCCCTCGATGGCCTGCTGCAGGCCGGCATAGGCGTCCTCGCGGAAATCCTTGCTGGAAACCTTCGCCGCAGAGAGCTGGTCCACCTTTTCCAGAAACACGCCGGGATCACGCCCCTGCTCCAGGGTGACGTAGGTGCGCGCGGTGTAATCCAGTCCGGGTGCCGCCTTCGCATTGTCGCGGAATGCCACCAGGCCGAAATTCACCCTGCCCAGCTGCCCCGCATCCCCCAGCTGGTCGTAGATTTTCATCACCGCCTCACGGGTGCGCTGGATGTATTCATCCATGGAGAGGCTGGCGTCGATGACGAACACCAGACCGGCGGTGTATTCCCGCTTCGCCCCGTCAGCCGCCGGCACCGCCTTCCTGCTGGCCAGCGGTACGCTGGCGATTTTCAGCATGCGCGCCTGTTCGGTTCCCAGCCAGGTGTCCTTGAAATCGAGGATGGGCACCAGGTAGAAATCCTTGCGGATGTCGATATGACCGGCGGGCTGGATCGCCACCACCGGCGAGTCTGCAGGCAATTCTCCCTGTACCGCCTGTTCGTAGAGCTTGCGGTAGGTTTCGCTGCCCGGCTGCTTGGCCAGCGCCTCAAGGGAAGCCTTGTCGCGCAGCATCAGCACCCGCTCATGTCCTGATGGATCACGGAACACCACGGTGAGCCCCTGGTTCCAGGAGATACTGTCCTTCGCCGCCAGCCAGCCGGAGAGGCTGCCGTGCTTGTCCAAGCCCACCAGCAGCCATTCATTTCCCTGAACCGGCTTGCGCTCATAGACATAAAAGGCGCTGAATGGCGTAACCGCCGCACCCTGTTCATCTCCCGGCTGATCATGGAGGCGGGCATCCGGAATGGCCAGCACCCGCTGATAGAGTGCCTGCTTGCCTTCCATGAGCAGTGGCTTTTTCGTATCCGCCAGCGCCTGCCCGCCCAGCAGAACCAGGAGCACCAGTAAACCCAAACCACCGATCTTCATCATTTGCTTCATTTCCATTTTTCCAGCAGTACGGCCGCCTGCTCATCGCCTGAGCTGGCCGCTTTTTCCAGCTCAACCAGCAGTTGCTGCAGACGCTGCTGCGCCACGTCGCTGCCGTTGCGCCGCGCCTGCTCGTACCACTTGTGGGCCTGCACCACGTCCGGCTGGGAAAGCACCGTGCTCCCCGCCCTGAAATACGCAGGATCCGCCTGTTGGGCCAGCATCATGGCCGCTTCGGCAGAACCGTCTTTCGCCGCTTTGAAATACAGCAGCCAGGCATCCCCCAGCTTCCCCTCCGACTGGAAGGCCTGCGCCTGGGCAAGCAGCGCATCCACACCCAGCCCTTCGCTGGCAGCCTTGGCAAGATAGGCACGCGCCGCCTCGCCTTCCACCCCGGCAGAGCCTGTTTTGGTTTCAGCGGGCGCTTCATTCGCGGCAGTCCCGGCCCGGCTCTCTGCAGGGACTGTGGGTGCGGGCGTCTCTGCGGGCGCGGCTCCCGGCAGGGGTATGTCTTCTGCCTTTTTCTCCTTGTCCGGCACCATCAGCACCGCAACCACGGTTACGGCGATCACCAGGCTGATGATCAGCCACAGGCGGTTGGAGGTGGAATTGTTGCTCTTGTTTTGTCCTTCTTGCATGGAGACACCGGCAAACCTGGAGGGTATGACTAACACTCTTCGACGAAAGAGCGATATTATCGCACAACCATCCGACTGTAACCCAGGGAAGCTCTGAACATGTCCGAACACGCTTCCAGCGCCCGGACCCGCTAGGGAGCTTCCTGACCGACACCCATGAAAACAAGAAACCTTCTCCTTGCTCTCCTCATACTGGCTCTCTGGGCCGCCACCGCCTGCTCACGCCCACCCCAGCGCAATTATCTGGACAGCCTGCGCAGCTACTGGCAGGGCGTCTACCCCAACGGTGGCGAGACCCTCTATTGTGGCCGGAAATTCCGCCCTTTCGATCGCAGCGTGAATGTCGAGCACGTCTATCCCATGAGCTGGGTGACGAAAAAACTGGGCTGCGGCAAGCGCGAGCAATGCCGCCACAACAGCCCGCGCTTCAACCTCATCGAGTCGGACATGCATAACATGTATCCCGCCCGCAAGGACGTCAACCAGACCCGCGGCGCCATGGCCTTCGGCATCATCGAAGGGGAAAACCACAAGTACAGGGGCTGTGATTTCGAGGTGGATTTCCGCAAGCGGCGGGTCGAGCCCCGCCCGGAGGTCCGGGGGCGCATCGCGCGGGCCATGCTCTACATGTCGGACGAGTACGGTCTGGACATCTACCACAAGCAACGCAAGATGCTGGAGAAGTGGAACCGGCAGTATCCGCCGGATGCCGAGGAAAAACGTCACAACAGGGCGGTTGCCAGGATCCAGGGCAAACCCAATCCCTATATCCGATAGTCATTCCCCCAAATCCAATGGAAGGGTGTAAAATCCCCGCCCATTGCCGAACAGGACCCGGACCACCATGAGCACATTGAAGAACGACCGCTTTCTGCGCGCCCTGCTGCGCCAGCCCGTTGACATGACACCGGTGTGGATGATGCGCCAGGCGGGACGTTATCTCCCCGAGTACCGCGCCACCCGTGAAAAGGCCGGTGATTTCCTCAGCCTGTGCCAGAATCCGGAACTGGCCTGCGAAGTCACCCTCCAGCCCCTGGAGCGCTTCCCCCTGGACGCCGCCATCCTGTTCTCCGACATTCTTACCATACCGGACGCCATGGGGCTGGGCCTGTATTTCGAGGAAGGTGAAGGGCCACGCTTCAAGCACCCGGTTCAGGACAAGGCTGCTATCGATGCCCTGCCGGTGCCAGACCCCGAAGAAGAACTGCGCTATGTGATGGACGCCGTGCGCACCATTCGCCGGGAGCTGGATGGCCGGGTGCCCCTCATCGGCTTCTCCGGCAGCCCCTGGACACTGGCCACCTACATGGTGGAAGGCGGCAGCACCAAGAATTTCGCTCTGTCCAAGGGCATGATGTTCGACCGCCCGGAGCTCATGCACGCCCTGCTGGACAAACTGGCGCAATCCGTGACTTCTTATCTCAACGCCCAGATCGCCGCCGGCGCCCAGGCGGTGATGATCTTCGACACCTGGGGCGGCACCCTCACCCCCTCGGACTACAAGGAATTCTCCCTGGCCTACATGCAGCGCATCGTGGAAGGCCTGACCCGGGAAGCCGAAGGCCGCAAGGTGCCTGTGGTGCTGTTCACCAAAAGCGGCGGCCAGTGGCTGGAAGCCATGGCGGACACGGGCTGCGATGCCCTGGGGCTGGACTGGACCACCGATATCGGTGAGGCCAGGGAACGTGTAGGCCACCGCGTTGCCCTGCAGGGCAACATGGATCCCAGCACCCTGTACGCCTCACCCGAAGTCATCCGCCGCTCGGTGGCCAATATCCTGGAAAACTACGGCCTCGGCACCGGCCATGTGTTCAATCTGGGCCATGGCATCCATCCGGGCATAGATCCGGAACATGCCGGCGCCATGATCGAAGCCGTTCACGAGCTGAGCAAGCAGTATCATAAATAAAAAGCCACTGAAAAGCTTTTGTTTCCAGTGGCTTTTTAACCCCGAAGCGGCGGTGGGGCGCGCTTTCTACAGGCGGTAGACAGACGCGGTCATGAGCTTCGAGGTCAATTTCATGGCCACCCTGACGGGACCGGGCAGTTCCGCGCCGCCATGGGCTTTTGCCGTCTGGCCATGGCGGATCTCGTCTTCCTTCATCTGTTCCAGGATCGCACGGGTACGGCAATCCGACTCCGGCACCTGCGCCAGGTGCTCGTCCAGGTGTCCCTCGACCTGCTTTTCGGTTTCGGCCACGAAACCCAGGCTCCACTTGTCACCTGCCAGTCCGGCAGCCGCACCGAGTGCGAATGAGCCGGCATACCATAGCGGGTTGAGAATACTCAGGCGGCCACCCAGTTCTTCGACACGCTGCTCACACCAGTCCAGGTGATCGTTTTCCTCTGCCGCAGAACGCTCCATGCTGCGCCGCACTTCTTCCTTTCGCGCTGTCAGCGCCTGCCCCTGGTACAGCGCCTGGGCGCAGACCTCGCCCGTGTGATTGATGCGCATCAGGCGGGCCACATGGTCTTTCTGGGATTCCGGCAATTCGGATTCCGTGCATTCTTCGGCGGGATTGGAACGTTCGGTCACCAGCGGGCGGCCGAACAGCGTGCGCAGGGCCTGGTCCAGATTGACGACCAGACGGTCTGCCGCAGTAAAGTTTCTGTGCGCTTCTGTTTTCATAGAAGAAATTCTAATCTGTTATCAGCTGGCGCGCCAGCAGGGTGACAGGATGCAGGTATTCAGGATCCTGACCATCCCCAGCGGACTGCAGGTGCAAACGACAGGATAAATTGCTGCTCAGAACAAAATCCGGCGAGACATCGGCTATTTGCCGGACGAAGGGTTCCCGCAGCCGCTCCGCCACCCCGGGCCGGAGTACCGCTCCAGTCCCACCGGCGCCACAACAGGCACCCTTCTTCCCCACCGCTTCAGCCTTCAGTTCCGGAATGCATGCAAGCAGTTTCATCACGGCATCACCACTGTGCAGGACGTTTTCCAGCGTGCAGGGAATATGAACCGCCGCGGATTTTGGCAACGGCCTGAACTCCAACCGGGAAATCACCTTTTCCTGGGCCAGGAACGCAGCAATGTCCCTGTGCCTTGCACCAAGCACCTCGTAAGCATCGAGTTGCGCACCGCAACCGCTAGCGATGCTGATCACAGCGTCCAGCCCCCCGGTCGCAGCAAAGGCGGCTTCATTGGCGGCCGCCAGTCGCACCGCCCTGCCGATGTTACCCGCGTGAGCATCGAGGGCACCGCAACAGACCTGTTTTGCTGGTACTGCCACCTCGTAGCCAGCCCGCAGCAACAGGGAAATCGCCGAGTCGACAGCAACACTGTCGAACAGACTGCCCGTGCACCCCACAAACAATCCCACCCTGCCAACGGGTTTCGATATGTCAGGACGATAGACAGGGGCAGGTCTGGGCGCATCTGTACGGGCCTGACGGGCCAGTATACTCAGGCGGGGAAAAACCGGAAGAACCGGCCTGCCCAGGCGCAACAGCCATCGCATCAGCCCCGGCCGGGGCAGCACCACATTCAGCAAACGGCTTTTTATACCCTGTTGCGAACGCACCAGCGACAGGCCCTGATCCATGATTTTCGCGAACTGCACTTCAGACGGGCACATGGCCTCGCAGCGCCGGCACAGCAGACAGCTGTTCAAAACTTCCGCGCTGTGATCATCCGGCAGGATCTGACCCTGAGCAAGCGCCTGAACGAGCGTGATCCGCCCCCGCGGCGACATCGCCTCACTGGCCGTCAGACCATATGTCGGGCACTCAGCCAGGCAAAGACCGCATTTGACGCAACGCGCCGTCTCCACAATCATGGAGCCGCGTTTCCTGGCGTATAATCGGCATACTGACCGCAGCAGAACAGTATTCGTCTATGTCTTACTTCAAATATCATGTGTTTGTCTGTACCAATAAGCGCGAGGAGGGCGCCTGCTGCGCCTGTCTTGGCGCCACAAACGCACGGACCTACCTCAAGAAACGCTGCAAGGAATTGGGCATTCACGGAGAAGGCCAGGTTCGCATCAACAATGCCGGCTGTCTCGACCGCTGCGCTCAGGGTCCCGTCATGGTGATCTATCCCGAAGAAACCTGGTATACCTATGTAGATAGTGAGGATCTGGATGAAATCATAACACGCCACCTGCAGCACGGGCAGATCGTAGAGCGCCTGAAAATCTGACCGGGACAGCCGATAGTACTACTACCTCTCTGATCATTCAGGCACTTGCATGAACCGGTACGGCAAACAGGTGCAATAGGGCAACTCGATTGGCAGGCCGATCAACCGATTTCGAAAACACAGTTGCTGCCAGGGGTTCCAAGGCTGCTCCAGCCTGACATTCTTACTATTGCCATCCACATCACATAAAATTTTCTTGACAGGAAACGCCCAATATTAGAAAATGCTCACATACTGATTTTCCTCTCCTCCTCCCCCTTTGTTGGAAAATCAGTATGCACCATCCTCCTTTGGTGGTTATTATTTAGCGCGGCACCCCCTGCCGCGCTATTTTTTTGCCTGTTTGTGCGGAATACAGAAAGGGCTTGTATCTCATTTTCAAGTCGGGTATTATTCGCGCCCTTTCGTGGAGTATGGCGGGAATTCGCCATTTTTGGGAACGAGACAAATGACAACGGTAAGCGCTAAGCCGGCGGAAGTACGCCGGGAATGGTATGTAGTAGATGCAGAGGGCAAGACCCTGGGTCGCATGGCGAGTGAAATTGCACGCCGGCTGAAAGGCAAGCACAAGCCTATATATACGCCGCATGTAGACACGGGCGACTATGTTGTGGTGATCAACGCGGAAAAACTGCGCGTCACCGGCAACAAGCTGCAGGACAAGATGTACCATCATCACACGGGTTACATTGGCAACCTGAAAAGCATCAACCTGGGCAAACTGCTGGAGAAAGCACCTGAGCGTGTACTGCAAAAAGCAGTCAAAGGCATGCTGCCGCGCAACCCTCTGGGTCGCTCCATGCTGAAAAAGCTGAAGGTTTACGCCGGCACTCAGCATCCGCATAGCGCCCAGCAGCCCAAACCCCTCGACATCTGAACACAGCTGATACGGATCTGACGAAATGGCACAGCAACAAAATTACGGCACCGGCCGACGCAAAACTTCCGCAGCCCGGGTTTTTCTGACTCCCGGTGACGGCAGTATCACAGTAAACGGCCGTCCTCTGGATGAATTCTTTGGCCGCGAAACTGCTCGCATGATCGTGCGCCAGCCTCTAGAAGCCACCGACCTGGCGGAAAAGATCAGCGTGAGTGTCACGGTTAGTGGCGGCGGCACAACAGGCCAGGCCGGCGCTATCCGTCATGGCATCGCACGCGCGCTTTTGGAGTATGACGAAGAGCAACGCTCCACCTTGCGCCAGGCAGGTTACCTGACCCGTGACGCACGTATGGTAGAACGCAAGAAAGTGGGACTGCACAAGGCCCGCAAGCGTCCCCAGTACTCCAAGCGTTAATCGAACATCTCCATCCGTCCTCCCCGATCCCATGGGGAGGACAGCCCCGCCCTCCGGTTTTGTTACTTTTCTGCAACAAAACAACATCGTGTGATTTTTTTACAAAAAAGTGTTGCGTTATTGTAAAAAAGCAACTATTATTGCTCCTGCTTAGACATGTTTTTAAACCTAATTTTATTTAGCGGAGTATTCCAAATGAAAAAGAAGCTTCTAGCATTGGCAGTCGCTGCAGCCCTGCCCATGGTTTCTCAGGCTGCGACAGCCGATGTGACCATTTATGGTAAAGTTCACACCTCCATCGATTACATCAATCCTGATGCAAGCGGTGCCGATAGCATCTATGATGTAACCAGCCGTGCATCCCGTCTGGGTTTCAAGGGTTCCGAAGATCTGGGCGATGGCCTGAAACTGATCTGGAAGATGGAGACTCAGTACAACACCGCAGAAGGCGGCTTCCAGGGCGGTCGTAACGCCTACATCGGCCTGGCCGGCGGCTGGGGTACTTTCCTTTATGGTAACCACGACACGCCAATGAAAATGTCCACCGGCAAACTGGATATCTTCAGTGACGAACTGTCTGACTACAATGCCACTGTTGGCCTGATCGACATCCGTGCCGCAGACGCCATTGCCTATGTTTCTCCTTCTTTTGGCGGTTTGACCCTGATCGGCGCTGTTGTCC
>DRLF01000172.1 GCA_011051425.1 Thiolapillus brandeum
AAATAAGTGATAGTCCGTGTTGCTGAAGAAACTTTCAAACGACTTACAACAGGGTGCCATGGTGTCGGTTTACGCACTGGAACAACTTATTGCCGAAACCCGGCGACTGGCTGCGGAATACCGCCGTACAACAGGCCAGATGTTGCCGGTAACCGGTGAAATTGCCCGCTTCGATGCCGCCAGGGAATTGAATCTTGAACCCGCTGAACCGCGGGCGGCCGGTGTGGATGCAAGGGGAAAGGACGATCAAAAGGACCGCCGCTATCAGATCAAGGGCCGGGTGATACTCGATGAAGCCAAGGCGGGCTACCGTATCGGGCAGCTCAACACCAGCGGTGACTGGACCCACGTCGCACTGGTGCTGCTGGATGAAGAGTTTCAGCCTTTCAAGATCTACGAGGCGGACCGGGAAGAGATACTGGCCGCCCTGTCCCAGTCATCCGGAAAGCGTGCCAGACGCGGGGCCATGTCGGTGGCCAAGTTCGAAGCCATTGGCGAGCTTGTATGGACACGGGAAAACGGACTCGAGGACGAGGTCTGGAGCAACTACTGAAACAGTATTAAGCCGGCGGCCTGCCAATTCAATCGGTGCGCGGCTATTCCAGAGATCCGCGTGCAAGGGCCGAAGCCGTGTTTTCCGAATAGGCAGTCACCGCACGCCGTCCCTGCTGAATGGCGCCGATATTCTCGCCAAGACCACCCCGGCTATGCACCGCCATTTCTTCTATTTCTTCGTTTATTTGCAGCATTCTCCGCAGTACGCGGGCAACATCGTTCTCTTCACCTGCGCTCACTGGCGTCTCGAAGAAATCATCGATCATCTGCTTGCGCAGTATCCCTGTCTGAATAACATCCAGCCAGTCTTCGGATTCCGCCAGGCGCAGCATTTTCAGGCTGTTTTCCAGCAGCGCATCCAGCGCCTGGGAACGGCCTCCTGACATGCTGGAAACCTGAACACTGTTTGCTTTCGCCCGGGACATTTCAGGCGCCTGTTGCTTTCAGCTCAGAAGCATCACGATTGTTACGAAGCTCCTCGGGAATTCCCATCCATCCTTCCTTGATTTCACGCAGCAGGCTGGATACCTCCGCGAGGATGGACTCATCACTTTGGATATTTGCTTCGAGAAGGCGACGCTCCATATAGTCGTACAGACTGTCCAGATTCGCCGCCAGTTCGCCACCCAGATCAAGATCCAGGCTGGCGCGAAGCCCGTTTATGATGGATATGGCCTGACCTATGGACTCACCTTTGACAACCACATCCTTCCTTTCGATACTTCCTTTTGCCACCGCTATATTGCTCAATGCCCCATTGAGCAGCATCAGTACGAGGCGGTGTGAATCCGCACCGTTGACACCGGTGTAGGTATCG
This sequence comes from Thiolapillus brandeum, assembly GCA_011051425.1. Lineage (GTDB taxonomy): Bacteria > Pseudomonadota > Gammaproteobacteria > Chromatiales > Chromatiaceae > Thiolapillus > Thiolapillus brandeum_A. The sequence goes on from DRLF01000172.1 coordinate 1,373, forward strand.
ACCTGGCTGTAGTGGTTTGCTGCATTATGTGTCGCGGGATGACTCATGGTTCCTCCGGTTTTCGTAGCTGATCAGGCTTTCACAGCCTGACCGGGATAGTTCACGATTGTTACTGACTGTTGGCCCCTGGTAGCGAAGCCAGTTGGGATGTCAAAAAACTGCTGGTTCCCTGCAACTGTGACACAAGGGAATCCAGTGCAGAAAACTGTCTCAGATAACGGGTTTCGATCTGTTCCAGACGACGGTCCATGGCGCTTTGCCGGTCTTGCAGATCCTCGATGCGGGAGTCCAGACCGTCGGTGCGGGAATCGATCAGCCCGCCAGTTTCCAGCCATTGCCCGGCAAGCGATTCGAACCGGCTCGCATAACCCGTCTGACTGTTGGCGAACAGATCAGCTACACCAGCAAACTCCGCATTCAGCGCATTTTCGAGAGCGGTGCTCTTGACGCTCATATTGCCGTCTTTCTGAATCGTCAGGCCGATCTCGGAAAGATGGTTGTAAACACCACCTGTGCCTGGATTGTTCATGATATCCAGCAATCCGCGTTCGATGCTGAGCAAGGTGCTGTCAGCCTCCAGCTGTCCGTTGCGCAGGGATTTGATGGAACTGCGCAGGTCGTTGTAAGCATCGGCAAATGCCTGCACCGATTCCTTGGCCGCATCCAGATCCCTGTCGATATCCACGCGAATATCCGTGCCGGGCTGCGCCTGACGCAGATCCAGCGTTACTCCCTGAATGACATCTGAAATCGTGTTGCTGGATCGGGTTACACTGTAACCATCGACACTGATCTGGGCATCGAGCAATGTGAGATCACCACCCACATCGTTCAGCGTCTGCAGGCCGAAACTGGCTGCGCTCAGGCTTCCACCATAGGAAACCGTCATGGCAGAAGCCGCACCGCTGTCATCCGCGGTCAGAATCAGCTTCTGATTGCCTCCATTGCCGTTCACCACGGTTGCGCTCACCCCGGGATTGCTGAGATCGTCATTGATCAGGTCGCGTATTTCCTCGAGGGTCTGGGCCGTACTCAGATCGATACTCAGGGTATTGGCGGGATCTGAGCCAACCTGAATGGACATACTGTCACCCGCGCTGCCACCGAATGTGGTGGTATTCAGGAATTCGTTCGAGGCCATCTTGTGATAGGCGGCCAGGCGTTCAACACGGACATTGTAGCTGCCCAGCGGCGCAGAGCTGGCAGCGGACACCTGCAGCACATCCTCATTGCTGGTGGAAGCAGAAAATACCTTGAAAGCATCCTGCGAACTGAGCCCTTCCATGGCATCCTGAAAGCCAGACAGGGCACTTTTCAGCTGCCCGTAAGCACTGAGCTGCGCCTCGTACTGATCCTGTCGGCGCTGCAGTGCCTCCAAAGGGCGGCGCTCCAGGGCCATGAGCTGGTTCACGATGGAATTCACATCCAGTCCTGATCCTACTCCCGGTGCTGTAATCATGATTGCCTCACTGCTTCAAAGTGGCTTTTGCCATTTATGAGAAAGCAAATTCAATGCCAACTCAGGTTTGCGCTGAAATGATCACGCCGTCATTTTCCTTTTTTCCCAGATTCCGTGACAGGGAAACAACTTCTTCCGGCGGAATCTGCCTGATAATTTCCTTGGTCTGGGAGTCAAGCACCGTTATTACCGTACGGCCGCTCTTTTCATCGATACTGAATTTCAGTTCACGTCGGATGGCCTGTACATACTCATTCAACTTGCCCACGGCCTCCGAGACTTTTTCATGTGTGATCTTTTCTTCCTTTTCAGGTGGCAAAGGCTTACCGCTATCCGGCAATTCCTGGCCTTTTTGCACTTCTTCAGAACCTTGCGTTTTATGAGTCTGACGGGCCATCATGGTACTCATGAGTGGTATCACATTGGATTCAATTTCACTGGCCATTGTCTTGTCCGTATGTTCCTGAGCAGTGTCCGGCTAAAAAACTTCTGCCGGACACTGCGATTCACCCGGCTTAACGCAGCAGGGAGAGGACGTTCTGCGGCGCAGAGTTGGCCTGCGCCAGCATGGCGGTACCCGCCTGCTGCAGGATCTGTACTTTCGTCAGATTGGCTGTTTCTGCGGCAAAATCCGCATCCTGGATGCGGCTGCGTGAGGCGGAAAGATTCTCGGCATAGCTCTGGATGCTACCGATGACAGCCTCGAAACGGTTCTGTACCGCACCGTAAGTAGCACGGGCACTGGAAACCGCGTCGATATCGGCATCGATGCCGCCTGCTCCAGTCGCAATCACTGCCTGGGCAGCAGCTTGAGTGCTGACATTTATGGTGCCAGCCCCACCGTTCGCATTCAGGCCGCTCATATCACCCTGAGCAACCACTATGGTCTCGCCGTTGTCCTGCCCCACCTGGAAGGTGATCCCACCGGATGTGCCATCAAGGAGGTTTACATTGTTGAATTTTGCATTGCCGACTACACGGTTGATCTCCGAGGTCAGTTGGTCGACCTCGGCCTGCATACCGGCGCGGTCTTCGACCGTGCCGTTTGCAGCCTGTACTGCCAGTTCGCGAATGCGCTGCAGGTTGTCACCGATCTGGCCCAGGGCCGCTTCCGCCGTCTGTGCCAGAGAAATGCCGTCCGCCGCAT
>DRLF01000173.1 GCA_011051425.1 Thiolapillus brandeum
GCGGGCATCGAATGGGCGGCCGGTTCTGAAGAAGCAGGAAAGATAATCGATTTCCTGCAGAACGAAATGGGTGTCACCAAGATTCGTTTCCCAGCGACCTCAGGCATCGGCGTAAAACCCGTTTCCAGCGAAGGGACAAAACGACTGGTCCGCAAGGCTGTTCAGTATGCGGTGGACAATGATCGTGATTCCGTAACTCTGGTGCACAAGGGCAATATCATGAAGTTCACCGAAGGTGCCTTCAAGGAATGGGGCTACGAACTGGCGAAAGAGGAATTCGGTGCCGTGGAGATCGATGGCGGTCCCTGGTGTTCTTTCAAGAACCCCGACACGGGCAAGGAGATCATCGTCAAGGATGTCATTGCCGATGCCTTCCTGCAGCAGATCCTGCTGCGCCCGAAAGAATATGACGTGATTGCTACCCTGAACCTCAATGGCGATTACATCTCTGATGCGCTGGCGGCCCAGGTGGGTGGTATCGGTATCGCCCCAGGTGCAAACCTGTCGGATACTGTGGCCATGTTCGAAGCCACCCACGGTACGGCGCCCAAATATGCCGGGCAGGACAAGGTCAACCCGGGCTCACTGATCCTTTCTGCCGAGATGATGCTGCGTCATATGGGCTGGACAGAGGCCGCAGACCTGATCATCAAGGCCATGGGTGCCGCGATACAGAAAAAGACTGTCACTTATGATCTGGAGCGCCTCATGGAAGGAGCGGAGCTGTTGAGCTGCTCTGCCTTTGGCGACGCCATGATTGCGCAAATGTAGATTTATCCGGGCTGGTAACGAAAAAAGCCTGCGGGAAAGAATTCCGGCAGGCTTTTTTGTTTGGTCGAACAGTTATTCTGCAGCGTATTTCAGATTCTGCGCATGCAGGCCTTTCGGTCCCTGCTCGATTTCAAATTCCACGGCCTGACCTTCTTTGAGAGTCTTGTATCCGTCCATTTCGATGGCGGAGAAATGTACGAACACATCTTCTTCACCCTCATTTGGGGTAACGAAACCGTAACCCTTAGCGTTATTAAACCACTTTACGACACCGCTAGGCATATTCATCCTCCTGCTTGTTCCTTTGGTGTTAAAAATTATTATTGGTTGAGAACCTGTTTTGTACGGTTCTTTAATTGTTACACCCTGAAAACTACAAAAAAACTTGTTCCAGGTCAACTTTCGCAAACATCCCCAGGATTGGGGGAATCATATTTTCAGGGTTTTGAGGTAACTCTGCAGCTGTTCCTGATTGCTGTCTGAGATATCGATGATCTGAAATCCCGACCAGTAGCTGTTCGAAGCACTGGCTTCCTCCTGCCAAAGACATGTGGCTCCCAGAGATATATCCAGAGCATGATTGCCAAGGTCCAGTAACTGAAGTTGGTGAATACTGCCTGGCACGGGATGCTCTTCTTCTGAAAGCAGCATGAATCCGGAGCTGGAAATGTTTACGAGAACTCCGAGCGCTCTTCCGTCCAGGCTGTTGACGGCCTGAATGGTGGAGCGGGGAGATAAACGTTCATGTGCTCTTTTTTGCACGTTGGTTCCTCTGACTTGGATTTATGCAGTGGTTTGGGGAGCGCGTTCAAGCATGGTTTTTATAGCCGTCATTGCCCGTTCCCAGAACGAGGTCTTGATATCTTCGTAGTAGGCAACATTGCCTTTCAGCACTTCGTCGGCGAGGTCCGCAATGTCCATTAGTGAAGTTTTCTTGCCACGGTTGTTTACGAACAGGAAGCGATCAGAAAAATGGTTGTACCAGGAAAGCCTGGCCCGGTAGCTCTTGCCGCTTCGCAAATCGAATTCAAACACGGTGTTTTCAGGCAATGCTCTGAGCAGGTTGTAGGTTTCCAGCATTTTCTTGCTGAGTTTTGGCTTCGCCTTCTTGGATTCTTTGGAAAGATGCAGTGTGATCTGCTCTTTCGGTTTTTCTTCCAGCGCCTGCACGAAACGCTCGATGTCCTTGCTCTTGTGGGGCAGCAGGCCGCCTACCTGGGTCCACAGTTGTTCAGAGAGCGTATCCAGTTGTGTTTGCTGTACTGTGTCGGCGAGTATTTCTTCGCTGGTGCTCAGCAGGTAGCGCCCCAGGTCCAGTGCTTCATCCCAGGCCGGGCTGTCGTTGTCTACGCCTTCGCGCAATCTCAGCAGGGTAAGGTAGTCGATCCACACCTGTTCGATGAAATGCGCACAGTAGTCCGGCACCGTCTTGCCGTCGAAGATATGCTCGGCTGCCGCTCTTGCCATGGTTTTTGCCCGTGACATAAGTTCCTGTCCCTGTTCGGCTTCGCGGCTGTGTTTTTCCAGGATATTGAATTTCTCTTCCAGACGCGTGATTTCGTCTTTGAGCAATTCAGAGAATTCACGGAACTCGTCGTTTTCCTGATGTCTCAGCCTGACGATACGGAACACGATGTCTTTCAGGAAGGGGTAAATCCCTTCATCCAGGTCTGCTTCATTCATCCACAGGGCAGCAGCCTCGACTGCCTGATCGAGAAAGACGCGCGCGGGATGATCTTTCGAAGAAAAAAGCTTCGGGCTGAGCAGGCCGATCTTGATGTAGGGGGTGTGCAAATGGCCCAATAGTGCTTTTGTGACGTCGGGAATACGGTCGTCGTCCAGCATGCGTTCGAACAGCATGCCGACCAGGTCGATGATGTTTTCCTGCTCATCCAGCAGGCGGTCGTTGCCGATGGTTTCTTTCAGTGCGGTACGCTGATCCTGCATGGCCCGCTGAACCTGGGAAAGCACTTCCGCGTTGACCGATTCCCGCGTAACGGTCTTGCCCAACTGTACGGGTTCCGGGAAGGATGTATCTTCGCGGTGGATGATGTTGTTGGTGACATTCACCACCTCTTGCGTGGAGGCTGCATGCACGCCGGGAGGCAGGGGCTTCTTCTTGTGTTGCAGTGCGCGCTTGGCCATGAGCAGATCATGGATGCGTGAAAGGGTTTCTTCCCCCAGTTCCTCCGTGGTCTGTTCGTGCCCTGATTCTTTGTCCGCGTCTTTCTGCTGCTTGTCGGAAGCAGCGCCAGGATTTATCTTGGCCTTGTACTTCAGGTTAGGCAGTATGCCGGCTTCTTTCAGCTTCTCGTTGAGATCTTCATGCAGTTCGCCGAGCTCGGTGAGAACATACTTGTCGTAAAGGGTGTAGAGTACCAGCAGTGCGTCATTTTCGATGCTGAGTCGATCCACGCAACGGGCAAATATTTCGGCCATCTGACGGGGAGAGGCGGGGACATTGCCGATTTTTATCGGGTTTCCCTCGTTGATGACGGAAAGGCGCTGGGCCAGCACATACAGCAGCTGATAATTCTTTCTTTCAGCCCGTTCAGCCAGGGTGTGCAAGGCCAGGTTTCTTTCGTAGAGATCAACATTCACCAGGCTCAGGGTTTCGCTGCCCAGCTGCTGTTTTTGCTCGTTGATTTCGTCGGGGAACTTGCCCAGAAATTTGACCAGCAGGTCATGGAAGTCCAGGGACATGTCTTCCATTTTCAGCCAGATTTCCCGCTGGGCCTCGAAAAAGTGATTCTGGATATTGACACTTTCCGCCTTGTCGGCGAATTCCATCAATACATCGTCCGTGGAGCGCAACTGCTGGCGGAATTTGTCATTCAGCACTTCAATCGCGTGTTGCTGCCAGTCGTTGATCAAATAGCGAAACTTGTAGCTGATGGGCACCTGGGCTTTCCTTGAGAGGTTGGTGTTTTTTTTCTTGAAGCTATTCTGGAACAGTTACAGAACAACTTCAACACGGTGAAATGACAATCATGCCACAATTCTGCGATTCTTTGTGAACCGGATCTCGCTGTTCAGGGTCTGTTAATGAATATATGCGAAAATGTTCCCATCGATACAAAATGTTTCCCAAGGAAAATATGGAGAAAAGACCATGAAAAATACACTTGGAATACTTGCCCTGTCGGGTATGGTGGTACTGGCAGGTTGCACGGACCCGTCTGATCCGAACCGGAAAACCAAGACAGGTGCCATGGTTGGTGCCGTGGCTGGTGCAGTCATCGGGCATCAGATTAGCCACAAGAACGGTGCCTACGTGGGTGCAGCGCTGGGGGCGCTGGCAGGTGGCGGTGTCGGATACTACATGGACAAGCAGCAGCGGGAGCTCGAAGAAGAGCTTGCCAGGGAGCAGGCGGCGCATGAACTGGAAATACAGCGCATGAAGGATGAAAGCCTGAAACTGACCCTGAACAACGAGGTTTCCTTCGATTTTGACAGCGCCACTATCAAGCATGGTTTCAGGGATACGCTGGACAAGCTTGCAAATATCATCAAGAAATACGACAAGACCATCGTGCATGTGGTTGGTTACACCGACAGCGTCGGTTCAGAAGCCTATAACCAGAGATTGTCGGAGCGCCGGGCCCGTGCGGTGAGTGATTATCTCATGAGCCACGGAGTACGCAGCGACAGGCTGCAGATCGAGGGAAGAGGAGAAAGTGACCCCCGCGCAAGCAATGCCACAGAAGCCGGCCGCCAGCTCAACCGGCGGGTTGAAATTTACCTGAAACCCATCGTGGAAGGACAGGAAAGCCGTGCGCTGGAATCCCCGGCCCCGAGTACACCGGCGGATACACAGGATACCCCTTCCTCAAGGTATTATTGAGCAGGCAGCGATACAGATGATTACCCGGGCTGTCGGACGGCGCACAGAGGCCTGTCTCAGGCGAAATTGCTGTAGCGGGTGAAAGAATTTTCATCTGGAATGGTTCTAATGTGTAGCAGCGTTGCCCGGCTTTACCGCCTGGCAACGGTTCGGCATGTTTTTTTACTGGAGATTTTGGATGCGGATATACCGACCCGGACAGATCAGACCTTCCGAGATTACAGACCGGGAAGTCTGGCTGAAACGCCGGCAACTTATCAAGGCAGGCATGGTGGTTGGCGCAGGATTGATGCTGGGAGGCGCCAGCGGCCTGGCTTCCGCGGTTTATTCCGGACCGGGCAGGAATCCCAGGATCGTTCCGCTGAAAGAAACGGATTATGGTGAGGACCTCGAACCCACCAGGTACAAGAGCATCACCACCTACAACAATTTCTACGAACTTGGCTATGGGAAAAGGGCGCCTGCCGAGAATGCCGATGCACTCAAGACCCGCCCCTGGAGCATCGAAGTATCCGGGGAATGTGCCAGGCCAGGGGGCATGGACATCGAAGATGTCCTCAAACTGGATCAGGAGGAACGTATCTACCGTTTCCGCTGTGTGGAGGCCTGGGCCATGGTCGTACCCTGGGTGGGTCTTCCGCTGGGCAAGTTTCTCAAGCGCTTCGAGCCTACCTCAAAGGCCAAGTACGTGGAGTTCAAGACGCTGTACGATCCCGAACGCCTGCCCGGTCAGGCCCGGAAAGTGCTGGACTGGCCGTATCGTGAAGGGCTGCGCATCGATGAAGCCATGCATCCCCTGGCGTTCCTGGCAACAGGACTCTATGGCGAAGTGTTGCCCGGACAGAATGGGGCGCCGCTGCGCCTTGTCATTCCCTGGAAATACGGCTTCAAGAGGAAAAAATCCATTGTTTCCATCCGCTTTACTGAAAAACAGCCGAGGAACACCTGGAACCGTATTGCGGGTGATGAATACGGCTTCTATGCCAACGTGAATCCCAAAGTATCTCATCCGCGCTGGAGCCAGAAACGCCATCGCGTACTGGGCAGAGGCATTTTCGGCAGCAAGGAAGATACCCTGATGTTCAACGGCTATGCCGATGAAGTGGCCAGCCTGTACAAGGGAATGGATCTGAGAAAGAATTTCTGATGAAAAAGTGGCGTCTCCTTGTTTTTCTGGCTTCTCTGTTGCCCCTGGCGTACATGACGTGGGCGGCATTCAGTGACAGCCTGGGACCAAATCCCGTCGAAGCGCTGAGTCATGAGACCGGCAGCTGGGCGTTGCGCTTTCTGCTGATAACACTGGCCATCACGCCCTTGCGCCGTCTGACGGGCTGGCGCCGCCCGGTGCTGTTGCGCCGCATGCTTGGCCTGTTCAGTTTTTTCTACGCCAGCCTGCACGTGCTGGTGTGGCTGTGGCTGGACAGGGAATTCGCCTGGGGGGGCATGCTGGCGGATATCGCCAAGCGTCCCTACATTACGGTGGGTTTCCTGTCTTTCCTGATACTGACGGCACTGGCAGCCACATCAAATGCCCTCAGCATGCGGCGTCTGGGCCTGCGCTGGAAACAGCTGCACCGGCTGGTGTATGTCGCGGCCTTGCTCGCCGTGCTGCATTTCATCTGGCTGGTCAAGGCCGATCTGCTGGAACCCA
>DRLF01000174.1 GCA_011051425.1 Thiolapillus brandeum
CTCTGTCTTCCTGTTGACGTCGGCGCCTTCGCTGAGCAGGTGGTAGTCGGGATCTTCGATGTTATAAACCAGGCGATCCTTTTCCCGGTCGAACCACACGTTGCCCACCATACCATGCGCAGCAGGCACCGCACCTGTTGCCAGAGAAGCGTGCCCGACGATGGTTTCCGTATTGGCATGCTGATAATTGGCATTGGTATAGTGAATGCCCTTGTTCATCAGATAGCGAAAGCCACCTTCTCCGGTTACATTGCGAAAGCGGTCGGGCAGATCACCCCGCAAGGCATCGACGGTAATCTGCAGTACCAGACGGGGTCTTTCCTCCGCCCAGGCCACGAAGGCGCTGAAAAGCAACGCGATCATCAAGGCCGATTTCAACATCTCTTTTCTTTTCACGGGTCAAACACCTCTTCTGAAACTCAGAATCAGAAAAAAACGGGACCGACCGCCATAGCCAGACCCCGCTGTTATCTGATTCGTTTGAGTGTAGCATCAATCGACAATACTGCGTGAACGATCACTTCGATCCCTGCTGCAGTTCCAGCAGCAGTTTCCTGAAAGCAGAATCCTGGGGCAACAGTTTCGCCAGTTGCCTGGCATAGACCAGGGCCTTGGCGACCTGCCCGGCATCGCGATGAAAAGTCACCAGGGCATGCAGACTGTCAATATCCCCGGGATGCCTTTTCAGTGTGTTTTCCAGTACTTCAATGGCCTGATCAAGCTTTCCCGTGGATTGCAGGGCAACGGCATACACATACCCATAACGTTCATTGTCCTTATCCAGTTCAGCGGCTTTGGCCAGCAGGGGAATGGCCTCGGCCACGACTTTTTGTCTGACTTTTGAAAGCCCCAGGGCATGGTACAGGTCAGCGGAATCCGGCACCTGCCTGGTCCCCGCCAGCAGCAGTGCCGCGCCCTCACCTTCCCTGCCGGTTCGGGACAGCATCTGGGCCAGGTTGACATAGGCAGGTACGAATTTCGGCTGAAGCTGAAGCGCCTTGCGGTAAGCTGCCTCAGCCTGGCTGAACCGGGACATATCGGTGTAGAGGTTGCCCAGGTTTACCTGCGCCTCGGGCCGCTCGGCATTGAATTCCTGAACCTGGATATATTCCCCGATGGCCTTGTCCAGCACCTCTCCCTGCCCCGGCTTGAAACTGTCCCGGGGATAGCCCGCCAGCAGGCGCGCCGCCTCAATGCGTATGGCTTTGATCTCGTCCCACACCAGTGGGAATGCCAGGATACGCTGTTCCCGGGGTGCAGATGCCATGGCGCCGAGGGCACCCAGGCGCAACAGCGGTTCTCCGGCATTGAGCAATTGCTGCAAAGCCAACATGGAGGCCTGGCTGACAGCACCGGGCAGATAGGTGAGTGCTGTGGCGCGGGCGATGACGGGCTGGTTCTCATCCAGGGCGAGTTTCAGCAACTCGGTATAGCTGCCGACGCGTTGCCGCCGCCCTGCCTGCAGTACAGAAGCAAACTGCTGGTAACCCTTAGGCTTTTCCCCATACCACTTCTCTACCGTTTCCACTGCCCAGGAAGCATCCTTGTCTTCGTGACAGGCATTGCAGGCATTGGGGACGGCCCATTTCGCTGTCAGGTCAGGGCGTGGGATGCGGAAGCTGTGATCGTGTCGCCGGTCCACCCCCATGAACGTCGTTGCCGGCATATGACATTCAACGCAGCTGGAACCGCGGGAACCCGGTTGGTGGTGGTGATGGGTTTTGGTGGCATAGCGATCGGCAACATGGCACTGGTAACAGACCTGTTCCCCAGGCGCCCTGAGTTGTGCACTATGGGGATCATGACAGTCGGAACAGGTGACACCCTCATGGAACATCCGGCTCTGCTGAAAAGATCCCCAGACATAGACTTCGCCCTGGATCTGACCATCCGGGTAGTACAGATCCTGGGTCAGCAGGGCCGGATGATAGGCATCCAGGAAAGACTGTCCGGGTACAAAGTCATCGCTCAACTGGCTGCGGCGACTGTGGCAGCGGGCGCAGACCTGGATTTCCTTGTGCGACTTATTGGGTTGGGAACGCACTGGCTTGCGCGTTGCCTCATCTGTCGTCCAATGCACAGCCTTCCGTTCATCGAGCACCACCGTCAGTCCCCTGTTCGCCACCCCGGTATCCCTGCCGGCAGCAACCGCCTTTGCCCAGCCGACGTGCATCGAACCTGGCCCGTGACAGGCTTCACAGGAGACATCGATCTCGGACCAGCTGGTCTTGTAGGTCCGGGTCGCACTGTCATAGTGCTTTTTCAGGTTGGTGGAATGGCAGTCCGCACACATGTAGTTCCAGTTGAGGTTGGGTCCCGTCCAGTGCAGCACGTCTCCCGCAGCGATCTTCTCATCGGGATGCAGGTGGAACCAGCGTTGCCCGCCTTCTGACCTGAGACGGCTGTCCCAGGCGATATCCAGCACCTGCAGACGGCCACCGGGAAACGGCACCAGGTACTGCTGCAGGGGATAGACACCGAAGGTGTAGGCGATGTCATAGTCATGCAGCTTGCCGTCCGGACCATCCGTATGGACCAGGAACCTGCCATCCTTGCGGAAGAACCGGCTCGTTATTCCAGACTGCGTAAGTGTTGCATCGTCGAAATCGCCGAGCACTGCCTTGTCATCCGCCTCCTGCATGGCAAGATCATGATGGGAGCCCTGCCACTGCCTGTCCTCCTTCGCGTGACATTCCCGGCAGACCTCCCTTCCCACGGGATTTGCTCCATGACTTGCTGTAGCAGAAAGGCACAACAAGGCCAGCAGAACAGGATGCAGTCTGGCTGCAATTCTTGAGGCGCTGAATGCTGTCATGCCGAGTCCCTGTCAGAAAAGCCTTCGCGGAAGAATTCAGGATCCATCATGTCGATGAACGCCTGTGCCTGGGGACTGAGAAACTTGCCGCGCCTTAGCACGACGCCATAAGAACGCTTGGGTATGTAGTCATCCATGGAGATTGCCGCCAGCGGTTCCTCCCCGGTCAGACAGACACCGGTGACGATGGAGATACCCATGCCCAGTGCCACGTACTTCTTGATGATCTCCCAGCCGCCTGCTTCCAGGGAGACCTTGAAACTCAGGCCCGACTGGCTGAACACCAGTTCCAGAAAGCGCCAGGTCGCCAGATGCCGGGGAGGCAGGATCAGGCCGTGGGGGCAGATGTCTTCCAGGGTAACCTTCCTCTTCTTTGCCAGGGGATGGTCGGGGGGCGTAATCAATGTCGCGCTGTAGGCAAGAGACGGGTGATAGAGAATGTCGTCCGGCACATCCAGCATGGAACCCACGGCAAGATCCGCTTCATCCGCACGCAACATGGCCATGCCATCCCTGCCGGTAACATTGTGCAGTTTGATTTTGATACCGGGATAGGCCGTGGCAAAGCGCTTGATGTACCTGGGGAGTATATACAGGGTCGTGGATTCTCCCGCTGCGATATTCAGTTCACCGGTTTCCAGACGGCCAAAATGTGCATTGAAGCTTTCCTCCAGTCCCTCGATACCGTCCACCAGGGGTTCGGCGATCTGGTGCAGCACCACGCCTTCCGGCGTGAGTGTGATCCTGGGACCGCGGCGTTCAAACAGCACGACATTCATGTCGCGTTCGAGAGCCTGTATTTGCAGGGAGACTGTAGGCTGGCTGAGAAACAGGGTTTCTGCGGCCTGGGATACACTGCCTGTCCTGGCAGCCGCACAGAACGCCCTCAGCTGTTTTAGCCGGTTCTGTTTGTAATACAGCTGCTTTGTTGCAGACATTCTCTGCCCCCTCCATATATTGAGTTTATCAATACATTATATTGAAATTATTTTATTGCTCAATACTAAGTCTGCAGCCACTATTAATCCACGATTAGTCAGGGGATATTCATTGTGGTGGAATTCGATTGGAGCCATGTAGCATTGACCATCGTCTTCATGTCCGGACTCGGGTTATTGCTGTCAGCAATCCTGGTGCTGGCCAATCGCAAACTGTGGACGTATGAAGATCCCCGCATCGATGAAATTGAGGAACTTCTGCCACACACCAACTGCGGCGCCTGCGGCACGGCCGGTTGCCGCCCTTTCGCCGAAGCACTGATTTCAGGTGATATCACCCCGGCCCAATGTACCGTCAATTCCAAGGATGCCATCGATGAAATCGCCGACTATCTCGGCGTGGATGCCGGTGATGTTATCAAGCGGGTAGCCCGTCTGGCCTGCGCAGGCGGCTCCCATGTCGCCAGAAACAAGGCGCACTATGGGGGCCTCGAATCCTGCCGCGCTGCCGCAGTCATCGCCGGCGGTCCCAAAGGCTGCAGCTGGGGTTGCCTGGGACTGGCAGATTGCGCCGATGTTTGCGATCAGGACGCCATCGCCATGAACCGCTTTGGTCTGCCGGTGGTCGATCCCGAAAAATGCACCGCCTGCAACGACTGCGTGGAGATCTGCCCCAAGGGGCTGTTCTCGCTGCAACCCGTGGATCACCGTTTGTGGGTCGCCTGTAAAAATCTGCTGCATGGCGATGATGCAGAAAATGATTGCGAGGTAGCCTGCAACGCCTGCGAACGCTGTGCAAAGGACTCTCCCGATGGGCTGATCGAAATACGCGACAACCTGGCGGTCATCGACTATCACAAGAACCATCTTGCTTCACCCGTTGCTACGGAACGCTGCCCGACCGGCGCCATCGTCTGGCTGGACAACGAGATCCCCGTCAAGGGCAAAAAGGCCAAGCGCATCATCCGCAAAGAAGCTTTGCCCACTCACTGAGAACATCAACAAGGTATCTTTCCATGAACTTCCGCAAGAAAAATGAACGCACTTTCAAGTATCCCGGCAAACGCATGGCCATGGATGGAAACACGGCCGTTATCATGTGCGAGCGCGAAGCTTCTGACGCCGCCGGCGCTTATCCCATCACCCCCTCCACCCAGATGGGAGAATACTGGGCGGAAGAAATGGCCAAAAGGCATGTAAACATTTCCGATCGCGCACTTGTTTTCATTGAGCCCGAATCGGAACATGCCGCTGCCGCGGTAACCGCC
>DRLF01000175.1 GCA_011051425.1 Thiolapillus brandeum
AATGGAGTATTATCCCAATTGCGCCAAACGTCTTACTGTCGAGATAACCGAAGCGGAAGACATCGAACAACAGGCGCTCCTGGAATTTCGCAAGAAGCTGAAGACTTTTGGCGGCAAGCTTGCCATAGACGATTTTGGCTCCGGCTATTCCAACTGGGGCATACTTCGGGATCTCTCCCCCGATTTCATAAAGATCGATGGCTCGCTCATCCAACAGCTCGACTCCAACACGGAAGTACGCATGGCCGTGCAGGCCATCGTCTCCATCGCAAAAGCCCACGATATCCGCACTATCGCCGAATATGTCTCTACCCGGGAAATACAGACACATGTTCTGGAAATCGGCATCGACATGTCCCAGGGATACCTCCTTGGCCTGCCGTCGATGGAACTGCAACATGGACAAGTATCGGAGAACAGCCTGAAAAAAGAACCTTGTCCGTTGATTTGACTGATTTAGTTGCATACGCACGCCCACCCTTTTACCTTGTTTTATGCATGGTTTTAATGGATGTGCTATAAATATTCGTCCGGTTTTTACAAAAGCGGACCAGAACCATGTCAAGCAAACATCCGATCATCGCGGTTACCGGTTCTTCCGGTGCAGGCACCACCACCTTCCGTCATATCTTCGACGACATCTTCCGGCGTGAAAACATCACCGCCTTCCGTATCGACGGCAACAGCTTTCGGCGTTACGACCGCAAGCGTATGCGACATTTCGTCGAGCAGTCCATCGAGCAGGGAAGCTGTCTGAGCCATTTCTCGCCGGAAGCCAACTTTCTCGACCGGCTGGAAGGCCTGTTCCGCGAATATTCCCGCTCAGGTACGGGGCTGGTACGCCGCTATGCGGAAAGTGAAGAGCTGGCAGAGCTCTATGAAGTGCCGGTAGGATCCTTTACCCCCTGGATGGAGGTTCCCTCGGGTACCGACCTGCTGTTCTATGACGGCATGCATGGCGGCTGTGCGGAAAATTCCTGGAGCCAGCGCAACCTGTCCGCATCCCACAATCCGGTCATCATCAAGCGGCGCAAGAAAATGAAGGAGCGCAAGATACGCGGTATCGATATCGCCCAGTGGGTAGACCTGCTCATTGGCGTGGTTCCCGTGATGAACCTGGAATGGATACAGAAGATCCACCGCGACACACACAAGAAGAGCCACTCCCCGGAGTCCATCACCCACACCATCATGCGGCGCATGTCAGACTACATCACCTACATCACGCCACAGTTTTCCCTCACGGACATCAACTTCCAGCGCGTGCCTCTGTCGGACACGTCCAATCCGTTCGAACTGCGGGAGATTCCCAGCCTGGACGAAAGTATCGTGGTGATCCGCTTCCGCGAACCCCAGCGTTTCTATTTCCCGGCCCTGTTGCGCCAGATCGACGGCTCCTGGATGTCACGGCGCAATACCATGGTGATCCCCGGCGGGCAGCTGAACCTCGCCATCAAGATCATCTGCACGCCCCTGGTGCATGAACTGGTTGAACGCTACCAGAACGCCCACAGGAAAGACTAAGATCACCTGTTGGAAGAACGGCTGTCAGAAAGGAGCGCCCAGATACATGAACATGGTGCTGTGATTCTCCTGTGCCGCCGCATAACCGACATACAGCGGGCCGATGAAGGTATCCAGCCCCAGGTAGACACTGCCACCCCCAATCCACCTGTCGCCGAAGTCCGATCGCTGATCCCAGGTGTTCCCGGCCTCCAGTGTTGCCCCCAGATAGATGGGAACGATGCTGTTCTCATCCAGACGCCGCATGAAACCCACCAGCCCGTGGGCCATGTGCTGTCCTGACAGTTCGTAGCGGTCGAGGCCGGACAGGTTCAGGAAGCCACCCAGAAAGAAGCGACCATAGACCGGCGCATTTTCATTCCAGGTATAGCCGAGCTGGACGCGGCTCATGAAGCTGTATTTACCAACTCTCGTGGCCAGCCCCCAGTCTGCATCCACCTGTTCGAACGCGTTGTCGTCACCCCAGATGTTGGCGTGGCTGCGCACTTCCAGCTTCAGCCAGTGGCCGTCTGTGGGAAAGTAGAGATTGTCCAGGGTGTCGATACCCAGTCTGGCGAACAGCATGCCTTCGTCGAAAGCGCCTTCGTCCGGATTGGGTCTGCCGACGAAGGTCTCTATATCTCCCTTCGCGCCACGCCATCCCAGGCGCAGTTCCCCCCAGCTTTCCAGGTTCATGCCGGCTTCCAGTGACAGCTGTCCTTTGTACTGGCGGTATTCGGCAACGTTCTGACCATCTTCATACTGGCCAATGGTCAGGCGGGTAAATTCCACCCTGGGATTGACGAAATAGGCGCTGTCCGTATCCAGCGGCTGATAGAACTCGGCAAACAGCCGCGGCCTTTCCCCCAGTTCCAGGATGCTGCGGAACTCACCGCCCAGTTCGTTCACCGCCGTGCGCGTATAGCTCATGCCCAGGGTGATGGAGCTGCCACTGCTCCAGTCCCCCTGAAAATTGATGCCACCCTGCAGGTAATTCGGCCCCCAGGGTTTCTCCACCACATGGATACGCAGGCCGGTTCTGCCGTCTTTTTCCACCACTTCATAAGTCACCTGCTTGAACAGGTCCTGCCCGTACAGATAGCCGATACTCTGGTCCAGCTGTTCCGTCTCCAGGGGCTTGCCGATTTCCACTTTGAAATAGCGCTGAATGACCTTGTCCGCCAGGCGGGACTGATTGTCCACCTCGACAAACTCGATCACCGGCTGCATGCGCTCAGCCTGCTCCTGCCCGGCGAGATAGTCCCGGTAGGCTTCGGCACCGACAGAGAGGCGGGCCAGCCTGTCACGCTGGCCGTTGGCTGCCTCCACACCGGAGGGTATAGCCTTTATGGCGCTGGTAAAACTGGTGGTCGTCACATCACCGAGGGAGGGCACGATCAGCACATCACCGGCACCCATCAGGGCCAGGCTGGCTTCGGTGTTGCGCCGGGTCATGATGGTGGTCAGCTGATCCGTAATCGAGAGTACGTTCTTCAGCTCTTCCCGGGTCGCCAGAGGGGTACTGACGTCCACCACGATAAGGCGCTCCGCCCCCATTTCCTGCACAATCTTCACCGGCAGGTTGTTACTCACACCACCATCCACCAGCAGCTTGCCGTTGATTTCCACCGGGGCGAAGGCACTGGGAATCGAGGCGCTGGCCCGCATGGACAGGGCCAGATCCCCTTTCTTCAGCACCACCGGCTGGCCGGTGGATATATCGGTCGCCAGCGCACGGAAAGGGATGCGCAGCTGATCGAAATCATCGATGGTGGCGACAGGCAGCGTCAGGGATTTGAGCAGCAGCAGCAGTTTCTGCCCCTGCAGCAGGCCCTGGGGCAATTCCAGCTCGCCATTGTTGAAACCGGCGGCAGAGCGCACCAGGAACTCCTCATCCTCGCGTTTGCGGCGGAAACTCAGGTCCTTGCGTTTAGGGCTGTCACTGAGGACATCCAGCCAGTCGATACCCTTCAGCGCCTTTTCGATTTCCTCCGGCGACATGCCGGAAGCATACAGGCCACCGATGATGGCGCCCATGCTGGTACCGGCGATGTAGTCGATGGGAATACGCAGTTCCTCGATCACCTTGAGCACACCCACATGGGCCGCACCCCGCGCACCGCCACCACTGAGCACCAGGCCGATCTTCGGCCTGTGCTGCGCGGACTGCGCTCCGGCGCCGGTGCCGGCTGCCGGGAATGGGACAAGCAGCAACAGAAAAAGAATGGTCGCAAACAGTCTGTTCATGGCCAAAGGGTATAGCACATCAGGCACGAACAATCATGCGCACCGCATCCAGGCGCAGGCGGGTGCGGGGCAGATAGTCCCGCAGCATCCGCTGCCGCTCATCGAGCAGGTGCAGCTCCCCCGCCGCCGTGCCATCACTCAGTGCCTGCAGGCGCTGCTGCTCTTCCGTGAGCTCGGTTTCCATCTGTTCGAGCGCCTCCGCTATGATTTCGTCACCCCTGGCTGTTGCCAGCCGTTCACCCTGCTGCAGCAGCTGGCGCAGCATATCGGCCTGGGACTTGATCACCTGCCCCGCCGTCTGCCGGTCGCGGTGCAGTGATTTCCCCTGCAGCTTTTCGGGCGGCAGGGCGTGAGCATAGTCATTGCCCTTGCGGTCCAGCAGCAGCCGGATAGGGGTGGACGGCAGGTAGCGGCCCGCCTCCAGCTCGGCCGGCGCGGTGCAGCCCAGCACAAAGATCAGCTCCAGCAGCAGCGTTCCTGCCGGCAGGGGGCCGGAATCCAGCACCACGAAAGCGGCGCTGCCCAGGTCGCTGCTGACAAGCTCTTCCATCGCACCACGCACCATGGGATGCTCCCATGTCAGGAACAAGCGGTCTTCATGCACCAGGGCGTCGCTGCGCGAAAAGGTCACGGTGGCGCCTTCTTCCGGCAGGCCGGGAAAACGCTCCTGGCGCATGTGCTCACCGGGATGCAGCACCAGCGACTGGCCGGGGCCGGGTTCATGCTCCACGCCGAAGGCATCCCAGTAGCTGTGCATGTAGGTTCCCACCTCCGAATCCTGCTCCAGGTTCTCGATCTGTTCGACGAGGTTTGCAGCCACCTGCGGATCGCAGGACTGCAGTTCCAGCAGACGATCCCTGCCCCTGGCAAGGGACTCTTCCATCTCCTGCCGCCGCATGGCCACCTTGTTGACCAGGGCCTGGGTCAGCTCCGGCTCCACCAGCGTCTCGCGCAGCAGCATCCCGTATTCTTCATACAGGCTCACCGCCACCGCAGAAGGGCGGGCGAAGGCATTGACACCCTGGTGATACCAGCGGTACAGGGTCTCCATGGGCGAACCGGCAAACACAGGCAGATGCAGGTCGATGACCTGCCCCTGGCCGATGCGGTCGAGCCGGCCGATACGCTGTTCCAGCAGATCGGGCTGCAGGGGCAGATCGAACAGAATCAGATGACGGGCGAACTGGAAGTTGCGCCCCTCGCTGCCGATCTCGGAACACAGCAGGATCTGGCTGCCTTCCTCGGTATCGGCAAAATAGGCCGCGGCACGGTCACGTTCGACGATCTCCATGTCTTCATGGAATACCGCTGCGTGAATGGCATGGCGGCTGCGCAGCCATTCCTGCAGCTGCAGGACGGTTTCCTTGTGCGCACAGATGAGCAACAGCTTCTGCGGCGCCATTTCCTGCAGCAGGTCCACCAGCCAGGGCAGGCGCGGATCGAAATCCAGCCAGTCTTCCACTTCCCGTTCGGGTGTGAGCGCCGCCTGGGCATCTTCGATCGCCTTGTAGGCTGCCGGCCATTCGAGTTGGGTGACATGCAGCTCCCGCCGGGGAAAGCCTTTCACCGTGTGGCGGGTGTTGCGGAACATGACCCGCCCGATACCGTGGCGGTCTACCAGGCGGCGTACGATCTGTTCCGTACTCAGCGCCGAAACATCACCGAGCAGTTCTTCGAGAAAAGCCTGTTGGCTGCTATCCAATGGTTTCCCATCCAGCAGCACCGCCGCCAGATCGGCCACCTGCTGGTAGTGTTCCTCTTCGGCCAGGAAAGCCGCATAGTCGGGATAGCGGTGGGGATCGAGGAGACGCAGACGGCCGAAATGCCCCACCCGGCCCAGCTGCTCCGGCGTGGCGCTGAGCAGCAGCACCCCCAGGGCCTGTTCCGCCAGGGCTTCCACTAGGTCGTATTCCAGGCTGGACTCCTCTTCGGTCCAGTGCAGATGATGGGCTTCGTCCACGATCAGCAGGTCCCACTCCTCTTCCAGTGCGGCACGGGCGATCTTCGGTGAGGACAGCAGGAAGTCCACGCTGCACAGCACCTGCTGCTCATCGGCAAAGGGGTTGTCGGAATCGGAAGCGGCAAAACGCGCTTCGTCGAACAGGGAAAAGCGCAGGTTGAAACGCCGCAGCATCTCCACCAGCCACTGGTGCAGCAAAGCGTCGGGCACCAGCAGCAGAACCCGCTTCACCCTTCCTGCCAGCAACATGCGGTGCAGGATCAGCCCCGCCTCGATAGTCTTGCCCAGGCCCACCTCATCGGCCAGCAGTACCCTGGGGATCAGCCGCCGGGCGGTCTGGTGGGCGATGTACAGCTGATGGGGAATCAGGCTGATGCGCGGCCCCGCCAGCCCATAGACTTCCGAACGGGCCTCGGCGACCCGCTGCTGCCAGGAGCGGTAACGCAGGTCGAACCAGGTATTGCGGTCGATGCGCCCGGCGAGAAACTTCTCCCGCGGCCGGTTCATCTGCAGATGCGGGCTGATGGCAACCTCACTGAGCACCTTGGTATTGCCGGCGGCATCCTGACAGTTGTAATAGAGCAGGCCGCCTTTTGTTATCGCTTCCAGCACCAGGAATTCCTGATCCG
>DRLF01000176.1 GCA_011051425.1 Thiolapillus brandeum
ACCAGCCCATCGCGAAGTACGTCATCGCCATGATGCAGGTGACCCAGGTGTTCTCGGTGCGCCTGGCAATCCTCACTCTGGCCATGCCGATCTTCCTGCTGTTCAGTCTGGTCGCGCTCGTTGACGGGTTGGTGCAGCGCGATCTACGCCGATGGGGAGGGGGCAGGGAGAGTTCCTTTGTCTACCACTATGCGAAGAAGGCTGCGCTCCCGCTAGTCGTCCTGACTTGGGTGACCTATCTCGCCTTGCCATTCAGTCTGCATCCAAGCTTCGTCATTCTGCCATTTGCAATGTTGTTCGCTCTAACGGTGGCGGTTACTGCAAGTACCTTCAAGAAATATCTATAAGATTACAATCTTTTGGGACTTGCGAAGGGCTTTCTGTTCTACTCGCTGTAGAAAAGTATTTCCGCCAACCGTTTCCTAACCGGCGGTTGCCCTTTGGGCTGCAATATGAGCGATAGCTAATGGATTGCAATGCGACCGTTGCTGCCGATCGAGCAGTCAGAGGGTAAATGTCAGGCTGCAAAGTGCAGCGTTCATTCAAGGCGACCGCTCATCGGCAAGTCTTCGGACAATGCCGCCATTCTTGTGTGCTTCGCAATGCGGCCGCTCAAAGCTGGACAGCGGCCGTTAGTCGTCTACGAGTCTGGGAGATATTCAAGTTTGAGATTTGGTTTAGTTGCGACGGAAAAGGGAGATATCTTTGTCGTCGAGGCCGTGTTGGCTTTCTAGCGGCGCTTGCTGCGTCCCGGCCATGGCAGTTCGCCCGTTAGTTCAGCCAAGCCCCCATCATCTTCGATACGTGCGCCGAAGCGATTTACCTCCACCACAGGTAAATCGTCACTATCAAACCATAGCAGGGAGATGGTAGTGTCAGTGCGCAGGTAATGTCTTGAAAGCTCCCAGAGGTCAAGGCCCTTTTCCCAGTTGTCGAACCAGATGTCCTGTGAAACTTCCCCTGTTTCAGTAGCATTCTTTCCCAAGGAGCGGATTTGGTGAGCCACGGAGCCTGCTGGAATTACTGACCTGGGAGGTATCCAGCACCCCGCTTGCCGCAAGGCCGTGGAGCGTGCGGCATACCGCACTGCCCCGTGCTCCATGGTGACGAATGCGCACGGCATATCGCTAAGACTGGCGAACCTTGACGCTGCTGCTGGGAATGACGTGCCGAACAAATCAGCCATGTGTTGGATCAGCTCCAGGGAGGGCTCTTCTTTGGGGACAGCAGAAAGCCACCGTTGATAAGGCATCAGCAGTTCAGACGCGAACGTGTCGCAGGCGATCTCATTCGGATGTCGTTTTGCATAGGACCACGAAGGCACTTCCTCGTGACTTGATTCCAAGCCGAGCACGATATGAGCTATTTCGTGGCAAACAGTGAAGCGCTGGCGCTCATCAGTTTCTAGGGAGTTCACTGTGATGATGTGCTTACCGTTCGGTTTCGTAATGGTATAGCCAGATTCCCCCTCGCCAAGTTCATCCTTCTTGACCTTAGCGTTAGCGGCGGTCAGATAGGGGGACAAGTCTTCCCGGATGTTCGAAACATCGACTTTTGCAACAAAGGCTCGCGCTTTCTGTCTGACATCCGCCTCGTCCATGTTCAGTCATCCTCGTCGTCGAAGGCCTTTTTGATTCGGGCGATCAGTGTCGCGGGATCAGGCCTAGCGTTTCCCCGATGCCTGACTCCAGCAGCGGCTGTAAAAATATCGATGCTGATGGAGGAATCTTTTAGCACGAATTCCACTAGGCCGGGATCAGCGCCAGCATGGTCAACCAGCCACATCACAAGCGCTATATCTCTTTCTCCCGGCTTGAGAACCTTCAGCAGCTTCTCAACCAAGTCTTGGGATGGGTTTGTCTTCTCGCCTGTTTCGAGGCGGTGGACATAAGCATGATCAACTGACGATAGCTGGCCGATTTCACGCAGGGAAAGGGTTCTACGTTCACGTAACGTCTTGAGGGCGACGCCAAGGCCTGTTTGCGACATGAGTTCTGATCCTTGCGGTTGTGGGAATGTAGGGCCAAACCCCTGTTGCCCCTCAATTCCGGTTGATGTTCAAAGGCGAACCGGCATGCTAGTTGCACTGGCATGCGAGCTCTGATACATTGTTGTCCAGCCAGACAACGGATGTAGGTTTTATACCTGCTTTAGGTTGGATTGGCTAGGCCTTCATGTTGTCTGTATGAGCAACGCATTGTGCTACAGCGGGTGGCCATTGACAACCCAGCCGAGCGGCTGGGACTTCGATAGTTCCACTTTAGGAGATCCATCATGGCAGGTAAGAATCAGCATGTTGTCCCTCATCAGGACGGTTGGGCCGTCAAAGGCGCAGGCAATAAGCGGGCGACCTCTGTGCACGACACGCAGCAACAGGCCATTGACGCAGCGAGGGATATAGCCCGCACCCAGCAGTCTGAACTCGTTATCCATCGTCCTGATGGCCGTATCCGTGACAAGGACAGCCACGGCAACGACCCCTTTCCGCCGAAGGGCTGAAGTGCAATGACGGACATCCCTACTTACCATGTGCTCGCCCTGTCAGGGGGCGGTTATCGCGGTCTTTACACGGCCACGGTTCTCGCCGAACTCGAAACCGTGCTGGGCGGTCCTATCGCTTCGCACTTTGATCTGATTTGTGGCACATCGGCAGGAGGGATGCTGGCTTTGGGGTTGGCTGCGGAAATTCCGGCCCACGAGCTCAAGGCACTGTTTGAAGAGCAGGGCAGCCGCATCTTTGGTCGCCGCAGTCTGCCGCGGCGGCTTCTGGGGTTCTGGCTGACCGCGAAGCATGACTCAACAGGGCTGCGAGAAGTACTGACCGAGCGTTTCCAGGAGACTACGATCGGTGACCTGAAGCATCGTGTTCTCGTGCCGGCTGTCAACTACTCGACGGGTCGCGGACAGTTCTTCAAGACTCCTCACCATCCTTCCTTCGAGTTGGATCATCGCATGAAGGTCGTTGATGTGGCGTTGGCGACTGCAGCCGCGCCCGTCTATTTTCCTTTGGCGCGCAACGACCGCGGTGTCTTCGCGGATGGGGGGCTTGTGGGCAACGCCCCCGGGCTGTTCGGGTTGCACGAAGTCAAGACGTTCCTGGCGCCGAAACAGGATGCCCTGGTTCGGGTCCTCGCCATCGGAACGATGACCATCGGTGCGACCGTTCGCGGCGGCGCCAGCCTCGACCGCGGATTCGGCAAGTGGCGCGGGGGACTCTTCGACCTCGTTATCTCCGCCCAGGAGTCGTCGGTGGACTACATGCTGCGGCAGGCACTGGGAAACAACTATTTCCAGATCGACGACAAGGCGACGCCGGATCAAAGCAAGGACGTGAAGGCGCTGGATCGGGTTTCCATTGGCGCCACGAATACGCTGAAGGATCGCGGCAACCACGCGGCGCAGCGTGCGCTCGGCGATCCTCTTTTCCATCCGTTTCGAGCGCACCAGGCCGGCGCACCCATCTTCTACCACGGCCCCAACAAGAATGTCCCGGAGGACACATGCTGAACTTGAGCCCGCTCTTCTTTACCACTCTTGATGACGAATCCTGCATGCATGACGAGTTGGACCTGACGCCTGAACAACGCGCTTGGATCGCCAACGCACGCACTGACGTCAGGGACTGCCTGCGCACAGGCATCCCCCGCGTGCTTAGGGCAAGCGGATACACGGAAGACGTACCGCGGCCGCGCTTCTTCACACAAGGGTCGTGGGCATACAAGACGCTGAACTACCCGGCACAACAGCCGCAGCAGGCGGATATTGATGATGGCTGCTATCTGCCAATGAGTTTCGTCTCTCAGACGAGGCGTCCCAGCACTGCGGCGACGGTGTTCTTTGCCGCTGCGGAAGAAGCATTGAAGCCGCTGGTTGAGGAAAAGCGGTGGAAGCTCGTCACCGACAAGCCGACGTGCATACGCATCGTAATTGCCACAGATGCCCACATTGATATTCCTTTGTACGCCATTCCCGACGAAGAATTTGTCACGCTCGCAAAGGCCTCGATGGAACGATATGGCTACGACTCGCTGACGGAAGCGGTAAACATGGCAGAGCGGGATGCCTGGACCGCGCTGCCCGCTGACAAGGTTCTCCTGGCCCATCGTGAAAGCAACTGGATGCCCTCTGACCCAAGGCCTGTGAAGGAATGGTTCCTGGGCGAAGTGGAGGCCAAGGGGGAGCAATTCCGCCGCGTGATTCGTTACTTGAAGGCGTTTCGTGATTGGAGATGGTCCAGCGGCGGACCCGCTTCGATCCTCTTGATGGCCGCAGCAGCCCCTCTCTTTGAAAAGCGTGATCGGCGCGACGATCTAGCGTTGCTGGATGTCGTCGCAGCACTGCCAGCTAGGTTGCGTGGAGGGGTGAACAACCCCGTGGATGAGTCCGAATCACTTACGGAGCGGCTTGGCCAAGAGGGTGTCGAGGAAGCGGCAAAGGCGTTCAAAGAATTTGAGAATGTGCTTCGGGGAGCAACCGGCGCTGGCAGTACTTCACAGGCCTGCATCTGGATGCGAGGTGAGTTCGGCCCGCGCTTTCCGAACGAGCCGGATCGGGTCAAAGTGGTGTCGGTTGCCGCCACCATTGCCGCGGCTCCAGCCGCTGCTGGTCCTAGTGAACTTATCGGACGAACGAAAGCTGGATGAGCAGTGCCGCAGAGGTCGCAGACGTGATCGAGGCCTTCAAGCAGCAAGGCTTTGAGTTTGTTGGTAAGACGGATGACGGGTGGTTCAGGCTGCACGGGCGGTTGACCCCACCCCTAGCGGACAAGGGTTGTCCGTGCGAAGTCCAGCTCGACCCAGCATTCATCGACTTGCCTCGCATCCGGCTGCTGGAAATCCCACCTGAGCTGCCCGCAGCGGTTCCTCATCTTGGCGCAGATGGCGGGCTTTGCTATCTCGCCAAGGGCACCGTCGTTCTGGACATCTACGATCCTGTCGGACAGACGCTGGCGTGCCTGCAACGTGCGGCCGTCGTATTCGGGCAGATCATTCAGGGGGAGATGATTGAAGACCTCGCGGAAGAGTTCTTTGCCTATTGGAATGGCTGGCATTGTTTCGTAGACATGCAAGGCGAGGATTTAGGGCGGCAGAACTGCATAGTCGCGCAGGCCAATGGAAGCCCCTTGTGGTTCATCACCGACAACGAAGATCGAACAACTGAGAAGCTGAAGTCGCTCGGCTGCCAAGTCACCGATAGAACGGTGCTGACTTACCGTGTAAAGACTGGTGCTCAACCCCGCCCTTTGACCAGCCATTGGCCTCCTGAGACAGTCGGAGATATCCTGGCGTGGCAAAGCACCCTTGACCCGCGGTGCCGGCGCAAGATTCATGAGCGTATCAAGGAGGGGGAAAGGAAAAAGGCTAACGGAGTTCTGATCGTCATCGAGTCCCCGCTAATGACATATGGCTTTGCGGTTCTGTATGACCGCCAAAGTCCTGTCCAAAAGAGCAGGATCGTAGATCGCAGGGATTTGAGCTATGGGTTGAAGGTGATGCCCATCTCTATGGTCAGAATTGACGATCGGTATCTTGCACAGCGGAACATGCCGAATTTAAAGACACTTGCAGGGAAAAACATAGCCATCATTGGATGCGGCACGATTGGCGGGTATTTGTCGGACATGCTTATCAAGGCTGGGGCGGGGACATGCGGCGGAAAACTCACGTTGGTGGATTTCGACATCCTTCTCCCGCAAAACATCGGGCGCCATCGCCTGGGATTCCCAGACCTGCTGTCGAACAAAGCCGAAGCTATGGCAAAGGAACTCAAGCGAATGGTGCCTGGCGCCGAGATTCGTGCGCTGGCCGTGGATGTCAGGCAGGCCCAGTTGGGAGAGCTGGACCTGCTCATAGATGCTACTGGGGAAGAATCCATCGGGCATTGGCTGTGTGGCCACTATCAGCCTCCGATGCCCATGCTTTCGGTCTGGATCGAGGGGCCAGGAACGGCTGTCCGTGCGCTACTGAGGACGAGCGCATCGGGTGCGTGCTATCGATGTCTTTGGCACAGCAACAGAAGAGGCGAGCTCCGTTCTACCATTGATCCCCTTCCTGCCATTTTGGCGGGGCATGGATGCGAGGGCTTGTACGTGCCATTCCCCGCTTCGGTGTCGGTGCACGCTGCCAGCCTAGGCGCTGAGATGACCCTTGATTGGGTCAACAGCGTCTATACGCCCGCGTTGCGAACTAGATTGATCGACCGTGCTCAGCAGCTTGCCACACCCGATTGCGATCCGCAGCAGGATCGGGAATGTCCTTTATGCAATTCATGAGTTCTTGGGCAGCCGACGACAAGAGGACATTGCTGAGTTTCTCGAAGTCAACGCTGGAGACCTTCCACCAGCATGTTCAGGCCAGTGATTCTGACTGCGAAGCTGGCGGGCTGCTACTCGGTTCGGTTCATGGAACTCACATGCTCATTGAGCAGGCAACGGTTCCCACTGCATGGGACAAACGGTTTCGCTATCTGTTTGAGCGGATGCCGTTTGGCCACAAAGCCATCGCTTTGTCTCAATGGGTGGCGAGTCAGGGCATCGTTCGCTATCTGGGCGAATGGCACACCCATCCGGAAGACTATCCCCACCCTTCTGGCCTCGATAGATCGGAATGGAACTGTTTATCAGCGAAGCGTCGGGACAAGAGGTCTATGCTTGCTGTCATCGTCGGGCGAAAGACTCTGTATGTCGAATTGGTGCCGAGTTCAGGCTGCGGTTCGGTGCTTACCCCTGTGGAATAGGGGCCAATCGGACCAATGGTGTCCCCGCATTCGGCCATCGGGTTCACGGGTTGCACCACGTGCCGCGTACCGAGGCGCGGCCATTCGGCTTTGATCCCTGGGGCCTTCTGCCTCTCAGGCGTTGACACTCCGTTTGGCAATGGCAGAGTTACGAGTTAGTGGACTTCGATCCGATACCGTGGTCAGAGACTGAATGGCGGGTAGGCAACGGATTGCTGCCGAATTCAGCGTATTTGGCCAATGACCGGATTGGCCGAGTAGTGTGAATTGGTCTTCCGGCAGCTTGCGAAGTACAGCGGTCGATCTGGAAGGCTGCAGTCAAGGGTTGGCTACCGGCCGTTCCTGGCCGTAACCAGTCTACTTCGCCATCAACGTAGCATAGGGGATGGTTAGGTTGCTGCTTTACCCGCCCTATATTTGGGGTACTCGGAAACCCCACACCTTTCTGAATTGATTTTCCATATCTAGTCCTCCCCGAATCCCCCACCATGCACGTCATGCGCAACACGGGGAGGACATCCATGCAAATTACCAAACTGCTGGTCTCAGGACTGTTGGCGGCTGTATTGCCGGTTCAGTTTGCCATTGCTGACGCAGACGGTGAGCGGGCGGCACTCGCCCGGATTATCCACGAACTTCAGGCTATCGATCCGCTGATCACGGAAGCGGCTTCACAAGCCAATCCGGATGCCCGTGTTCGTTTCCAGTATGACTGGCTGCGCCAGGATCTCGACCGGATTCGACTCGGGATCCAGGAGCACATCGATGCCCCGCGTTCAGAACCTCGGACTTTCCCGCCACTGCGCGGCGATTACCGCCGGTGATGGCCGATCATGACGGCGGCCCAGAACACGGCATTTCAAGCGGGTTCCGGTTTTACACCGGCAACCCTACTCACTGGCATCGCATCGGTCGTGCTGGTGCTGGCCTTCGTCTGGGTCATTTGGGTCACGCTGGGCACCTTCCGTGCCTGGCAGAACGGGCAGGTGGTTTTGTTCGATGTGATCTGGGCGACGTTGCGCGCCAGCATCGTGCTCATGGTGTTGGGTTTTTATCTGCGGTAGCGGTTGTTGGCCGTTGCCACTGGGGGTCGGGGGGTTCCCCGGTATTCATAACTTGGGGCAACCTCATTACCTAGGAGAGAAAGCAATGATGAAGAAAACAGTAAAACGGGTGGCAACCGCAATCGGGTTGCTGGCAGTCTCGGTAACTCAATCGGTGTGGGCGGCGCTGCCGACGCCAGTCGCACCCAGTACCGCGCCAGCGGCCGGTGACTGGATCGGACTCATTAAGGGTTACATCAAGGATGGCGGGCTGGTTCTAGGGCTGGCAATCGCCGTGCTGGGTTTCCTGTGGATCGCCTATCTCGGTTTTGCCAAGTTCAACGAGGCCCGTCAGGGTAAGGCCGAATGGGCCGAAGTGGGTGTGCTCGGAATCGTCGGTGCGATCGTACTGATCTTTGCCAGCTACCTGCTCACGGAAGCCGCGGGCGTCATTTAAGAGCGCGTGTAAGGCATGGATAACCTACTGCAGAAGCGAGAGAGCGGTCCATATTCCCGCAAATCCTCGTTAAATAGAGACCTGCTATTCTCCTCGAATTTGCAGGAATCTGTCCTTGCTCTCTCACTCCTTCGTAACGGTTCCCATACCTCACGCGCGCTCCACGATGTCTGAGCGTGACGACATTCTGGCCGACCGGCTCAATGTGGAGCCGGCGATCTTCAAGGGCTGTTCGTCGTCCGAGCTGGGCATCATCGTGGGTATGGCCGCGCTCATCTGGTTACCCGTTAGCCTCCTCCTGGCGGGTTTGATGGGCGCGGTCACCATGGGTTTCGGCATGGCCGGTGTCGG
>DRLF01000177.1 GCA_011051425.1 Thiolapillus brandeum
AACCAGAATATCGGCGGATTGGGCTGTAGTGTTCATAAATGTACCAGTAGATTTTTCAGTCCGGCGGTGGCCGAATCGAAGTCAAAGTTTTCCAGGTCATCCTGTATGTTTTTCAGTTCGCTGAGGAGCGTGTCGTCTGTCGTCTGCGCCAGCAGCGCATTCAATGCGGTGACAGCCTCGACGTTGTAGCGCTCCGTCAGATCAAGCAGTTCGTTGAGCTTTTTCGGTAGATCGATATCCGCTGCCCGTTCGTTGCTGACGGGGCGTGAGGAGGCTTCATCCACCCCGTCGATACCTTCGATGATGTCTTTGAGAGTGCCGCTAACGCTGGCCAGTTGCCCTTGCAGGTCTTCGAGCGTGCTCCCGGGTACGCTGCCGGTACGGAGTGACTCGTCTGCCATGAGTGTCTTGAGAGACTGCTCCAACTGCGCCGCCGCGGTCGACAGACCGGCGGCGCCAATGGTGCCGGAAAGCCCCTTGAGCGTGTGTGCCAGGCGGCAGGACTGCTCCCAGTCGCTGGATGCCAGAGCATTGCCGATCTGTTCCATGTCCTGACGGTGATTGGTGGCAAATTTCTTGATCAGGCGTATATAGTCGGCAGCGTCCATTCCCAGTCTCTGCATCGCCAGGCGGCTGTCGATACCGGGGATATCAACAGGGCCGACCTGGATGCTCGCGTTGCTGAATGGCGCGACGGTCTTGTTGATGGCAATTTTCTGCAGGATCGGGTTGATGATCTTGTCGATCTTTTCCATCAGTTCCTGGATGTCGATGGGCTTGGAAATATAGTCATCCATGCCCGCGCGTATGCATTTTTCACGCACCACCGAAGAAGTGCTGGCGGTCAGTGCAATGATAGGCAGCTCCACCAGCTTGAGCTGATTGCGAATCGCCCAGGTGGCTTCGTAACCGTCCATGATGGGCATCTGTATATCCATCAGCACCAGGTCATAAGAAGACTGCTGCAGTTTGTCCAGGGCTTCCTGACCGTTGCAGGCGGCGTCCACGACCAGCTGGTTGCGGGACAGCACTTCCGTGGCCAGGTCGCGGTTGATCTCGTTGTCCTCCACCAGGAGGACGCGGGTATTGCGCAGCTGCTTGAAGGAACGGTGCAGCTGGTCCGCTGGCTCTTGCGGCAGATCCTGTTCCTTGAGAAGAGGGAAGCAGAGCTGGAAATAGAAGGTGCTGCCGATCCCGAGTTCGCTCTCCACCTGAATCGATCCGCCCATTCGATCCACCAGTTGCGAGGAGATGGTAAGTCCCAGTCCGGTGCCACCGAATTTCCGCGTAGTGCTGGAGTCCGCCTGTGAAAAGGGGTGAAAGATATTCTCCAGTTTTTCGATGTCCATGCCGATGCCGGTGTCGCAGACCACGAATTCCAGCTTGATACGCTCGTCGTTTTTCGCTATTTCCCTGACGGCGATCTGTATCTTGCCTTGGTTGGTGAATTTCACGGCGTTGCTGGTGAGGTTGGTAAGCACCTGTTTCAGCCGCAACGGATCGCCGAGGAGCCAGCTGTCGTCCAGTCCGTCGGGCTGTACCAGCTGCAGCTGAACTTTTTTGGTATGAATCAGCTGCCGGGTCATGGACTTGATCAGCGACAGCTCCTTTTGCAGGTTGAAGGGAATGGATTCGATGGCCAGCTTGCCTGCTTCGATCTTGGAGAAGTCCAGAATCTCGTTGATCAGGGAGAGCATGGCGTGGGCGGATTCCTTGACGTTGCCCAGGTATTTTCTTTGCGTCGGTTCCAGCTCGCCCTGCAGGCAGAGATCGGTAAAGCCGAGGATGGCGTTCATGGGCGTGCGGATCTCGTGGCTGATGTTGGCGACGAATTCCGATTTGGCATTGTTGGCTGCCTGCGCCTCGCGCTTGGCCTGGCGCAGGGCTTCCAGCTGCTCCTTGCGGCGGGTGATATCCCGGGATACGGCGACATACTGGGTGATTTTCCCGTCCTGGTCCTTGATGGGGGAGATGGAGGCTTCTATCCAGTACGGCGTGCCGTTCTTGCGCAGGTTGCGGAAGGTGCCCTGCCATACCCGTCCCGAAGTAAGGGTCTGCCACAGGTGTTTGTAGAAACCGGCGCTGTGGATGCCTGAGGACAGGATTCTCGGATTGCGGCCCATGAGCTCTTCGCGGCTGTAACCCGTCAGCCGGCCTGCGGCGGGATTACAG
Source organism: Thiolapillus brandeum (assembly GCA_011051425.1). GTDB lineage: Bacteria > Pseudomonadota > Gammaproteobacteria > Chromatiales > Chromatiaceae > Thiolapillus > Thiolapillus brandeum_A. The sequence goes on from DRLF01000177.1 coordinate 2,173, forward strand.
TCGATGATCAGGGCGTCCGTGTTGGTGATGATGATGGATTCCTGGGAATGGGCAAATACCGTGGCCGCCATGCGTGCCCTTTCCTGGGAACGCTTCTGCTCGGTAATGTCTTCGGCGATGCCGTCGATGGAAATGATATTGCCTCTCGCGTCGCGCACCGGGTGGGAGGAGACGCGCAAGGTATGTTCATTGCCTGAAGGATGGATGAAACGCATTTCGAACTGCATGAAATCCGCCCGGCCCTCCATGCGCATTTTGATGTATTTCTTTGCTTTTTCCGTATCCTGCGGAAGCCAGTTTCCCATCTCGAACCAGCGTTTGCCCAGCACTTCTTCCCGGCTGATACCGAAGACGTTTTTTACGCCGTCACTGACATAGGTCATTTCACCGCTCAAACCGCGGTGGCTGTAGATGATGAACTTTTCGCCCACGCTGTCTATCAGCCGCTGATACTTGTTCTGGCTCGCCTGCAGGGCGAGGGAGGCCTGCATGCGCTCGGTGATGTCCATGTGTGTACCGAACATCCACAGGGGTGAGCCATCGGCTTCCCAGTTGGTGACCTTGCCTCTGGAATGCACCCATACCCAGTGCCCTTTTTTGTGCTGCATGCGGAAGTTGGCTTCGTAATACTCTGTTTCTCCGCGGAAGTGCTTTTGCAGGTGTTCCTGAGCGGCCTGCAGGTCGGAAGGATGGCTGAGCTGTTCCCAGGTTTCGGTACTCGCGGGGGTAAGTTCAGACAATGTATATCCGATCATTTCCGCCCAGCGCGGGTTGAGAATGAGGCTGCCGGTCTTGAGATTCCATTTCCAGGTGCCGGCCTGGGTCGCGTCGATGATCTGTTCGAAGTGGCTGGCCGAATCTTCTGCCAGCAGGCGCTGGATGTGCAGCTGTCTGTTGCGCTTGACCAGCAGGTGCAGCAGGATGACGATGATCAGGCCGGCCAGCAGGAAGATGCTCGCCACGACTTTGTGCTGCTTCCAGATATCCAGCAGGCTGACTTCGGGGGCGTGATCGTAGGGTGGCAGCTCCAGCGCCCGGATGATGTTTTCCACCGAGCGGTAATCCGCGGGGGGGGCGAAGCCGGTGAGGTTGGCCGCCACGGCGGCTGGGTCGTTCGGTTTCAGGCTCAGCAAGGCTTCCCACACGGCATCGATGGTCTGCTGCTTTACGTGGGGCAGGGCGATGACCGGCCACTGTGGATAGAGCCGGGTGGAGAGCAGCAGAGGATAGTTGGGGGGTGTGCGGGGATTGATGATCTTGACATCATCAAGAGAAATCTTACCTGCCTTCTTCATATTTTCCAGCATGCCCGCTGGAAGAAAGCCGACGTCCACATCCCCCGACAGTACGGACTGTACCACGGTGTCGTAACTGCCGGTCTCGATGAGATGGGCGTCCTGGGGCAGCAGGATGCCTGCCTGCAGCAGCTCATATGCCTGGGCTTCATAGGCGCCCAGATGCTCGGAGCCGGCGATGGCGATCCATTTACCGCGGATATCGTCAAGCTGGCTGAGGTCCTGCCGGCCCTTGCGGGTGAAAATGACGCCACCGCTATGCTGGGTGGAGTGGTTGCCCGGCGCCCGACGGACGATGGTTGCAATAGTGCCGGAGAGTTTGTAGCGCTCCCGCAGCAGGATATAGTGCCCCGGATTTGTCACGATCAGATCGAGTTCGTTGCTGGCCAGGGCATTGTCGGTTTCATGCAGGTTCACTACCTTCAGCCGAATGTGGATGTTTTTCAGGCGCGAATTCAGGTAGTTCACCAGTGGTGCGCAGCAGATTTCCATCTCGGCGGGGGTGAAATAGGAATAGATACCCAGGGTAAGCTGGGTCTCGGCCGACTGATCCGCAGCAGGCATTTCCCTGGCGCTCAGGAGGCCACTGAACAGCATGAGCAGTATGAGCCCGAAGTTCAGGTATCCGGTTGTTCCTGTTGATCGTGATCCTGGCATAGTGTGGTGTTTGGGGAACCTTTGATTTGTGCTGTTGCGGCCATTCTTGTACAGGCCGGATCCTCTATATATCAATGACTTGGATTCTGATCTGTACCTGGCAGACGTAAAGTATACGGGGTTCCTGATGTTCGTCCTGCCCGCGCGGTATCAGAGCTTGTCAATATTAATAGAGCCGGTCGATAGTTCAACGATGAGAAACTTGGTGCGTATTAGGTATAATTTATACCCAATTCGAGCGTCCTGCTGTGTCCCGGTTAACGCCTGGCTTCGAAGTGGTCGGGTGATTGCGCATTTTCACGGCCCGGGACAGGGGCGTGCGTTATCATGCCTTCCTCCCTCACTACCCGATGGACACCTTTGTGATCAATCGATTGAAAATACTGCTCTTACTGATGGTGCTGGCCGCCACCGCCCCGGTACAGTCGGCTGCCGGTCATGGCAACGGCATACAGTGGTATCCGGGCACGGTCAGGCAGGCTTTCGCCGAGGCGAAAAAGAGCGGCAAGCCCGTGTTTCTCTACTGGGGTGCGGTCTGGTGTCCTCCCTGCAACCAGCTCAAAGCCACCCTGTTCAAGAATCCGGCATTCATTCAGAAAACCCGGCTGTTTGTGCCCGTCTACCTGGATGGCGACACCGAGGCGGCCCAGAAGCTGGGCGAACAGTTCGGTGTGCTGGGCTATCCCACACTGATGCTGTTCACGCCCGAGGGAGAGGAGATCACACGCCTGCCGGGCGGTATGAGCCTGGATCTCTATCCCCAGATGCTGGACCTGGCCTTGGCGAAGACCCGGCCCGTGGCCACGCTGGTCAGGGATATCCTCGACAATGGCAGAAATCCGAGCAATGAGGAATGGCACATGCTGGCCTACTATTCCTGGGAACAGGACGGTGGCAAGGCATTGGGTGAACGGGATCTTGCCGGGGTGCTGAAGATCCTGTCGGACAGGGTGCCTGCGAACCTGCCGAAGGAAAAGGCAAGGCTGAGTGCCCAGTATCTGTCGGCGCTGGCGGCCCGTGAAGAGCCC
>DRLF01000178.1 GCA_011051425.1 Thiolapillus brandeum
CCAGAGGCGGCGCCATCCATACACATACAGGCCCAGCCCGGCGAGTATCAGCACAAGCGCCAGCAGGCCGCCATTGAAAATCCATTCCAGATAATCATTGTGTGCATGATTAACGAAGGCATCGATGTCCGGTGACTGGTAATAGGGATAGATTTCCGGATAGGTTCCCGGGCCGGTGCCGACGGGAAAATTTTCCACGGCGCCTCTGAGAGAAGTCTCGTAGATACTCCAGCGGGAATCTTCCATAGGATCCTGAGAAAACCGGTCGAGTATGGGAGCCAGCCCGATTTCCGCAGTCAGCACAACGATCACTGCGATGACGGTGCCGTAGGTACCATAGACATTGCTTCCACCGAGGCGGCGGGCGAATACAATCAGCGTGATAAACAGCCCCAGCATGCTGAGGGCTATGCCGGCACGGGAACGGGTGAAAACCAGACACACAACCACGAGGATGCCAACAATGGCATAAATGCTGGCCTGATGCCCCTTGACCGTCGTGAGAAAATTCAGCCTTTTACGCCATGAAGAGCCACGAACCGAATCGAAACGGTGCTGACCCACTGTGGCCGCCAGCAACCCCAGAATCACCGGAAACACCATTTCGAGAAAACCGGCCAGATGATCCTTGTTCAGATAGGTTCCCGCTGCCGCGTGAATGCCATATTCATTGGGAACATACAGAAAGCTCCCCACGCCGCCACCGTATTGCATGAGGCTCAATACCGACTGGAATACAGCGATACCGAACACCACATATACCAGCCTGAGAATGTTCGTGCGCGGCTGATTGATGGTCGCCACAAACACCGCCAGCGGAGGCAACAATGCCCACAGCGCCGCTTCTGTTGCATTGGGAACCAGCGATACCGTACGCCAGTCATCACCTTTCGGTTCACCGATGATGCGGAAAATTTCAGCGAAGGCTTCCCGGCCGGGCAACTGTTGCCACAACGCAGCAGGCAGCGGGAAAAGCATCAGCAGAGGCAACAGCAAAATCCCGGCAAGCAGAAACCGCTGGCCTGTCTTGAACTGCGCCAGTTCAGACGGCCGCCAAAACAGCAGCACGAGCAACACCAGGGACAGGAATTCCAGAACCAGCAGTGGCGCAGGCATATTCCCTGCACGAAACAGGGGAGCGAATACCAGCATCAGGACGAGTAGCCAGAAAATACCCTGTTTGTATGCTGAAACGGCCTGTCGCATGGCTTACTGTCACTCAGCCGCAATCAAAGTATTGGAAAGAACACGCGGGAAAAGCCGGTATGCCTGCCCGGTCAGGGGCTGATGGGCGGTGGTGGCTGAGGTGTAGGGGTATTCTTGCCAGGGATGAGGCCCAGCACGACGCCGGTGCCGATAAAGGTGATCACATCCGCCTCCGTCATCCCGCCAAAAATCGCCGGTGTACAGTTGCCAATGGGAGCGGCGGCGGCAAGAGGACATTTTTCCGCATCGATGGCCACTATCTCGTGACCATCCCAGGCTTCATCACAGCCATTGAAATAGGAAATCTCCACATGGGCTTTCTCAGGAACCTCCAGCCTGGTGCCATTTTTCAGCTTGGCCCCTTCCGCAACGGGCTTGAAGCCCTGCCCTTCATCAGCAAAAGCCGCGCCCTTCAATTTCTTTACTTCCGCAATAGGGCAACTGTCCTTGTCCACGGTAACAGACTTCTCTCCTTCATAGAGCACACTGCAGGCACCCTGGTAATTCACCTCGGCCTTTCCTTCGACCTTGAGTTCGTCACCGTCTTTCAGCACTTCCCCTTCCTTTCCGACATGGTATTGCCCATCCCGTTTCACCAGTACTGAACCGGCGACCTGGGTGAGAATGATGGCAACGTCATCTGTTCCGGCTGCGGCACCTCCCATGCAGGGAATCCACAAGCCTGCCAGCGTCGGGCAGTTCTTGGCATCGATATCAACGATTTTCGCACCCTTCCAGACCACTTCACATCCACTGTCGAACACAACCTTGACCTCGGCACCTTCCATGATCATCAGACGATCGCCATCTGCGACCCGCTGCCCTGCCTGAACAGGCAGATAACGATCTCCCTGAAACAGCAGCACATCACCCTTCACTTCTGCGAGCACGGCATTCTGGGTGTCTTTTGCCAACGCAACACCCACCTGCAGCACAAGTATCAGCAGCAACAGCAATGATGGTTTGGTTCTCAAAAAGTTTTACTCCGCGCTCAGGACAGCTCTGCACCGGAATATCCTTTTTACCTGTGCCTGTCGAATACTCAATACTCCCTTATTGGTCTGTAAAAAGCCATTTTCAGGATATTTGAATTCAATTTTATGCTAGCATCCTAATGCTTGATCTTCAAGGACTTAGCGCAACAATTGCCAGTTATTTACCCGATAGCTACCCGATTATTACCTATTCAGGCTTCAGTGCTGTTCATGCTCGATTTTCCGTATGGACAGACGGTCAAACCAGACTTCTCCCTCGACGATCCTGTCGTCGGTATCCTCGCCCACAATTTCCAGACGGAGCAATTGTCCGGTGCAGGCCTTGTCATTGGGCACTTCGAAAGAAAACTGATGTGTTTCCCAGTCGCTGGCCCCGACCAGCAAAGGCCCCATTCCCAGCACGCGTGATTCATCGCCCAGGCAGCGCAACATCCACCGGATACCGCCCTGCACTCTCAGCCGGTCCACCCGGGTGCGCATATTCATGACATAGTGTCCGGGGCTGAGCAACAGCGGCTGATACACCTGATTAACGGGCGTATTCTCACCCTTGTAGAAAATATGAAGGGCTTTTTCGCCTTCTGCCCCATAGGTATTCTTGCGACGGATGAGCCAGGCCTTGTTTTCAGGGAAGTACCATCCGAAACCGGTATTGGCGGGCGCGAGTTCAAAACCACCGTCGAACACACTGCCAAGATATCTGCGCTCTTCCGAATCGAGGCCGTTGACCCACACCAGATACGCCTCCGGCCATTGATGGTCTTCCTGCAGTCTTTTCACCAGTTCGTCACGTTCGACCCTGGAAAGAGTAATCTTGCTCGCATGCCGGATGCTTGCAACCGTCACAACGGTTTCGAGCTTTTTTGCGTGCTCACTCAGGTAGATGAAAAAATCATCCCACCAGTTCGGCGGTGACTCCGCCAAAGATTTGAACAGGCCTACCGATTGGCTGTTCTCGGCAATCTGGGTCAGGGTCGGATAAATCTTCTCTCCCATACCCGGATCCAGCCTGAGCACGGCGGCCCAGTTTTCCATGGCCCTGGACAACTGGCCGCGTTTCACCCAGTAGCGTGCTGCACTCAGCTGGATATCCTTGCGGGCAGGCATGCGCCGCACGGCAAGATCGATCATTTCATCTGCTGCCTCGATCTGATGCCTGTCGAACAACAGACGGGCCAGCATTTCCATGGGTACTGCATTGCCAGGATTCAGGCGTATGGATTTGCGCAGCAGCGCCTCCGCCTGCGCGGGCTCGGACTGCATCAGGGATTCCGCCCTCAGATACAGGGCGGTGGGCTGTTCGGGATTCCACAGCAAGGCTTTACCCACCGCCTGTTCGTCCCCCAACAGCGCCTGACGGGTGAAATGCTCTCCCAGGCCGTTGCTCAGGATTCTCCAGGCAATCAGCAGTGCGAGCAGCAGCAAGATCACACGTAATGCGGTACGCCGGGTGGCCGTCCAATTCATCTTGAAGGCTTCTCCGCTGGCTGATGAATGATATTGTGCAACAGGCTGGCGATGTACAATTTTCTTCCCTTGCGGACAAGCTGAAAGGCCATATCACCCTGGTAACGGTCCTGACCACCGTTCCTCTCCCAGGTAGTCAGGTGCATACGGCTGACCATCTCAAAGGTGCTGGAGTTCAAAGGCCTAATGGTAACCTGTTCCACGGTAAATGTTCTGTTACTTGTACGGGCGAATACCCGGGAATAGCTCTCACGCAGCCTGACACGCCCGATGCCGGCATTGCTGCGGGGCTCCAGGGTGAACAGGCTCAACAATCTTTCCAGATCACCGGCTTCAAAGGCGCGTACATACTGCATGAGCACGTACTCCGGCTGCAGCTGCGGCGCATCTGCATCTGTGGGCATGGCCCCTGAACCGGGTTCAGTGTGAACGATCAGCGACGCAGGCACCGGCGTATCGTCAAAACCATTGAGATGACCCTCTATGGGGGCGCCCTCCACCACTTCTTCATCGACGGATTTTCTTATCTTCCCGTTGCTGCCGGTCGAGAGAACTGTTGGCTTGTCAGGAACAGAACGCCCTGCATGTTGGGGACGGCTCATCGGCTTTTCCTGCTCCGCCCTGGGGGATACCGGAGCCAGTTCAGAACCGGTTGAGCCAACAGGGGACTGTCCGTCAGGTTCTGTCACCTGATCTTTCGCAAACGGTTTTCCCGGGGAAACAACATCCTCTGGTGGGAAAGGCGACACAATGGGAGCCGTCCGCGGTGATCGTCTGGCTGGGCGTTCATCGCCGGACGAAAACAGGCTGTGCGGCACTTTGTCTGCCACACGGGCCTGGGCGGGTGGCACTTCTGCCAACGTCAGGGTGGTAACTTTCGAACCTTTTGTAGCCCACAGCAGCAATCCCCCCAGCACGATAAAGATCAGCAGCCAGATGATCACCTTGGGGTGACGTTGCAGGAAGCGGGAACGATAAAGCCATTCTGAGGCGCTTACTTCTGGCATTGCCACCGGGCGGGATCTTTTCGGCGCGGTTTTCGCACTCGTACTTTGGCCGGCAGGTGGTTGTCTGCCAGCAACATCCGGTTTCCGCCGTTCCCGGTCATATTGGCGGCGCCTTTCCGGTCGTTTGAGTACGCCATAGGCCTGGTTCAGGCGGCGCACGAACTGCTCTTCCCACGGCTCGCTGGCAGCGATGCGATCCGGATGAAAAAGGCCGATCAGCAGCCGGTATCTGTGACGGATCTCGCCGGCACCCGCATCCGGAGCCAGCCCCAATATCCGGTAATGGTCGCTTTCATCGCTAAACAGCAACCGGCGAAGGCAGTCATAGGAAGCGGACTGAAGCTCTTCCACATCACAGCCCAGTTTCCGCGAAACGGGCAACAGGCGTTCCTGCGGCCTGGCCAGACAGTCCAGAAAGACGGAAAAATCCGGAGGAACCGGTTCACCCTCGCCAGAGGACATTGGTGAGCGGCAGGCATTCAGGACGCGGGAAAAGATTTGTTCGGGGGTGCCTGACATCAAATCACGGGGAACTTCGGCCTGGCTCAGGAGGCCAGCTTGGGCCGCTCTTCGGCTTCGTCTGCCGCATAACTGTAGTAATTGTAGTCATACTGATAGTCGTAGCCATAACCGCTGCGGCCCTGGCCGTATTTGACCAGCAGGGCGCCAAGCACATTGGCCCTTGCCTGCCGCAGACGTTGCACCGCGCCTTTGAGCGCTCCGGTTCGCGTCACACCCGCATCCACCACCATGACGGTAGCGCTGGACATATTGGCCAGTATCAGCGCATCGGCCAGCCCCAGCACCGGCGGTCCGTCCACGATCACCAGGTCAAACTTGTCCGCGGCTGTCTGCAGAAACTCCTTCATCCTGCCGCTGCCCAGAAGTTCTGCCGGATTGGGTGGCAAAGGTCCTGTGCTCAATACATACAACCCCTCTGTCAGCCCTTCCTGAATCACCTCACTGGCTTTGTATCCACCCACCAGATAGTTGGTCAGTCCGGTATCATTCGGCAGCCCCAGTTCATTGTGCAGTGACGGGTTGCGCAGATCGGCATCCACCAGGAGCACATTGGCCCCGGCCTGCACATAGACCAGCGCCAGGCTGATGGCGCTGGTGGTTTTTCCCTCACCGGCCATGGAGCTGGTGACATGCAGCACATCAGGGGATCCCGATGGTGACGAAAAAGACAGTGCCGTACGGCAGGAACGGTAAGCCTCGGCGATGGCGGACTTGGGTTCCTCCCAGGTTTTCAGTGCAATGGATTCCGTATCCGAGTCCAGACGCACCTCGGGAATCACGCCCAGTGCAGGCAGTTCGGTGAGCTTTTCGATTTCGCTGGCGGACTTGATGGTGTCATCCAGATGTTCGAACAGAAAGGCCAGACCGATGCCGCCAAGCAGCCCGATGATCAGTGCGATCTGCAGATTCCGCTTCAGGTTGGGTTTGTAAGCAGCGCCCGGTACCTCTCCCTTGTCGATGATGGAAATGTTGTTGGCACCGACGCCTGCGGCCACGCCCACTTCCTTGATACGCTGCAGCAGGCCGTCATAGAGTTCGCGGTTGGTTTCCACGTCCCTTTTAAGGGCCTGATAGTCGGTACTCTTGCGCTGCAGTTCCAGGATCTGTCCCTTGATATCCGCCATGCGGGACTGCAGCATGGCCTGCTCTCTCACCGCTGCCTGGTAATCGCTTTTGATGGAAGACTGTATGCCCGAGCTTTCCTCGCTGATCTTGCGCTTCAGTTCCTTGATCTGTCCCTGCAGTCGCTGCATCTTGGGATAGGCCGGCTTGAATACACGCAGGTTGTCCTGGTACTCGCCTTCCAGTTCCGCCAGTCTTTCCTTGTATGCCTGAATCACTTCATTGTCGGTAACACGGTCGAAGCTGTCGGCACCGCTGACCTTCATCTCCTGGAAACGGGATTCAGCCTTGATGCGTTCTGCTTCGACTTCGGTGAGCCGGGTGTTCACCGCCTCGAGCTTCTGCATCAGTATGCTTTGCTTGGAGTCCATATCCACGATTTCCCTTTCACCAGCGTATTCGACCAGCTTGCGTTCCGATTCTTCGAGGTTGGCCCGCACCTGCTTGATGCGGTCCGAAAGGAAAGTCTTGGCGTAGGAGGAGTTTTCGAAACGCCGCTCCATGGTGGTATCGATAAAGCTCTTGGCAAGGGCATTCACCACCTTTGCAGCCAGCTCCGGATTGGGACTGTCATAGCTCACCACCACCAGCCGGGAATTCTTGATGGGGCTCACCGTCAGGTTGGACAACAGCAGATTCTCCAGCCCTCTGCTACTGCTGCCCGGCTTATCTTCACCGCCTCCGGAATTGCTCCCGCCACCGAAGAAATGCTTTATCTCCCGGAAGAAGGAAGATTTTTCCTCTGCCTTGAACTGGTCGGAGGATTCCAGCCCAAGCTGCTCGATCACCCGCTTCGCCAGACCCCGGCTTTTCAGCAGCTGGTACTGGGTTTCATAAAAATCGAAGCTGTACGCGGCCTCCCTGGGAGTGACGCCTTCGAAGCTGACGATCCTAGCCGCCTCACGATCTATCTGCAGTTTTACGCTGCTGCGGTAGATGGGGGTCTGCAGTGATGTATAAATGGCGCTGGCCACCAGCGCAATCAGGGTAAACAGCAGGATGGTAAACTTGTGACGTACGATGATTACCCAGTATTCCTTGAGCTTCGGCCTTTCCTCTTCCTCATCCAGGCCGCCAGCCTGCAGCCTGTCGTACAGAGAAAGCTCACGCTCTTCGTCCGACAGGGCCAGCGGGTTGCCTGATGATTTCGAAATACTGTTTCCGGGATTCATGACGTGACTAGAAAAGTACGGTCCAGCCCACGAAGCTGGTGAGTGTCTTGGTAAACAGTTCCCAACCTGCCTTGCTGCCGCTCCTGTTGACGACGATGATGTCACCGCTCTGGAGCACAGGATCGATCTGCTGACCGGATCTTACCTTTGTGTACGAAAGAATATAGCCGGTGGTCTTGCCATTCACCGTGCGGAAGATGGCCACTTCTGAAAAATCCGCCAGCCTGTCCATGCCCTTGGCATTGGCGATGGCCTGCAGGAAAGTGGTCTTGCCCTTGAGAGGAAACACACCGGGGTTCTTCACCCAGCCTTCCACCGTGATCTTCTGGCTTTCGTATGCCTTGATGAAAACGGTCACATGAGGATCCTGCAGATACTTCTCCCCCAGCACCTTTTCGATCTGCCGTTCGGCCTCACTGGTAGTGAGACCGGCCACTTTTACACCACCGATCAGGGGCAGGGATACATAGCCCTGGGTGTTTACCCTGGCTTCACGGCTCAACTCTTCTGCCTGAAAGACTTCCACTTCGATGACATCCATGGGACCGATACGGTATTCGTAAGAACCGGGGTCCTGCCGGTTGAGCGTCTGCGCTACCGAAAAGTCCGTAATGGGCGTTCCTGTTTCACTTTCTTTGGGAGAGGCCTTTGCCTGGCCGTCCGAAACGAGATCATCGAGAACATCCTCAGCCAGCACGGCCTGAAACAGCCCCGCACACACTGTCATTGCAACGAATAGGATAAACCGGTTCAACATCTTGATTCTGTTTCAGGAAAGCCCTTCGAACACCACCATTTTGAGCATAATATCATTTGCGCATGGGAATTGTTTACACTGATACTTATTGTCATACGCGCCGGAAAAACCGCTTCAGCAGGCCATCCGTTCGTCTTTCCGGTTTACCGTCAGAAGCACCCAAGCACGGAGGAGCAGGCAGATCTGCAGGATCGATATTCTCCCAAACACCTCTGGGACGATCCAGCACCAGCCGGCGTGCTTCATCTTTACCCACAAACTTTTCCGCAGCCAGCGCACCCTCGGCCAGCAACGGCGGGCGGCTCCTGAGATTGTGCCCGTCCGTAGCCAGCAGGTGGACGATGCCATCATCCAGCATCTTTTCCGCCCAGTATTTCGGCCCCTTGCCGAAACGTCCGGTGAGAACGCCGGCAGTAAGCTGAATCCAGGCGCCTGCCTGGCAGGCTGCCACAAATTCCTCATAATGCCCTTCCAGCCAGTGAAGCCGCTCGGGATGCGTGATCACGGGGATAAAGCCCGCACTGATACTGTCGAACACGTAACCGTCAAAATTCAGCAGGGGCACATGGTGGGAAGGTTCGAACAGAAAATAGCGTGAGCCATTGATGGTAGGAAAACTGCCATCACGCAAATGACCCACCATTTCGGGAACGACCTGAATGTCTGCACCATCCGACAACGTCAACTCGATACCCCGGGAGTCCAGTTCCGATACAAAGGATGCAACCGCCGCCTGAATATTCTGAGCGTTGTTGTCGAACAGGCCAGGATAGATATGCGGTGTACAGGCCACATGGGTGATGCCGTCATTTCGGGCAACACGGGCCATTTCCACTGCCATGGTCAGATCCCTGGCGCCATCGTCCATATGCGGCAACATATGGCAATGCAGATCAAACACCTGCGTCACCCGGCTGTTTGTGCAGCTCTTGCAGCGCGTGTTCACGCACAGACCGCAAGGCCCTCATGACCTTCCAGGCATGATTCATACTCCAGTAATAGACGGCGAACAGCAAGAGGAAAACATAGAACATGATGAATTCAGGCACACCTGCCCATTCTCCCGCCAGTCCCAGCAATGCCATGAGCAGGCTGATTCCCAGGACAATCAGGACGGTAGTCCGGACACTGAATCCCGCCACCAGCAGAATATGGTGGAAATGTTCCCGGTCTGGCGCAAAAGGCGAACGCCCCCGCACTGCCCGCCGCGTCATGATGGCCACCGTATCCATGATGGGGAGTGCAAAAAGCCATATCGCCGTCATGGGCCGCAGCAGACTGACCGGTTCCTGGGTAAAGCGGATCAGAAACCAGGTTACCGCCAACCCAAGAAACATCGAGCCTGCATCACCCAGGAATACCGTTGCGGCACGGGAACCGACAAAGCGGAAATTGAACAGCAGGAACCCCACCAGTGCACCACAGATCAGCAGCAGGATTTTGGTGTCCTGTTCCAGACCAGCGTGCCAGGCCAGCAGCAGCAGGGTACCGAAGAAAGTCAGCAGCACAACGCCCGCCAGCCCATCCAGGCCATCCAGCATATTGGTGGCGTTGATCACCCCAACGCAGCAGAAGATACTGAAAGGCACCGCAAAAGCCCCCAGTATCACATCCTGGTTGCTGAATAGCCCACCGAGATTGTGCAACACTGCCCCACCCCACAGCACGATGATGAGGGAAGCTCCGATCTGGGCGGCGAAACGTGACCAGGGAGGTGTCTCCTGGAAATCATCCAGCAGGCCCACGATGAACAAGACCGCACTCGCCAGAAAGAAAGAACGCCACGGCCCAAGGGAAGTATCCAGGGTCAGCAGCAGAAGCAGAAAAGCACAAAAGATAGCCACTCCACCGATCAGCGGCGTCGCCTGCAGATGATCCTTGCGCCCACCTGGCTGATCCACAAGACCTATACGGCAGGCCAGGGGCCTGAACAGCCAGATCAGGCCGGCAGTCAGCGCTACGCTCGCAAAAAATAAGACAATGATTTCTATAGTAATTTTCCTGCCACGTTTTCATTTCCCCACAAACCGCTCTTCGGCGTCTTCCGGAAAAACTTAATATATTTCACGACCTGCTTCCCCGCAGCGCCCGCTGTCTGCCTGCTCCAAGATATCAAACAAGTCGTACAAACAATAGATACAGCGGAACAGGAACAAAGTCGCCACTGACATCAGATACATTCAACTTTTCTGTTACAGAAACAAAAAAACCTTCTGATTCCGCGTGTTAGATGACAAATGACGGAGAGCGAGTCTGCCATTGTCCTTCTTAGCACGTCGCTTTCCATCAGCGCCCCAACCACCCCACTGCTTTAAGAAGAAAGCTGTTTCGGTTTGCTGGCATTGCCGATGAATTCGCTCTACCCACTCACACTGCATCGGCCGGGCTTTTGGTCCCGATTCAGCACCCACAATCACCCAGTGAATACCCGACAAGTCGATTGGCCCGAGATCTTCCAAGCAAGGGTTCAACCGATAAGAATCTGATTGTTGCGTCAACCGCTCTCAGGTCATCGATTCTTGGAATGCCATGCGCCTGATCTTATACGGAAACTCCCAACCATGCATTGGCCGGTGGCGTACGGCCGACAAAATAATCTCTCATTCGGATCGAACGCTTGGTGAGAATTTGATAGGTATGCCGAGGCGTGTTGTCTATGACCGAAAACACGTCATCAAGAAAAACTGTCGGAATGCCCTCATGGAAAAGATCCGGCATGAAATTGACAAAATACAGGGTTGGCTTTTTTCTGCGCAGCGGCTGCTCCAACCGCTCCTTCATTAAGGACAGTGCAAAGCCATTTTCATAACCTGGTGTCCCCATTGTTTGGGGGCGGTTCGCCATCGCCTCCGCGTAACAATGCTTGCAACCCGGTGAGATCTTGGTGCATCCCGTCGTCGGATTCCACACCGCCGTCCATGTGGCGCTCATGCCGCGTGACACGGCCATGGCGGCACTTGCGAACACGTCCAAGGCCATTCGCCGGGCCTTTCTGACCTCGACCCGTCACAAGCTCCTGGGGATTACCC
>DRLF01000179.1 GCA_011051425.1 Thiolapillus brandeum
CTTCAGGGGGCTTTCCACGGCCTGGCCGATGGTGCTGCCTTCATTGGAGATATTACCGCTGTTCAGGGCGACGAAGCCGCCGATGAACCCTGTATCCGAGTGATAGGTTTTCACGTTTTCGCACAGGTAGGCCACTCTTTCCTGCAGGTCGTCGACCGTGAATTCCGGTTTCAGGATGACACGGTTGACGGTGACGATACCGTCATGGGGGAAGTTTTCGATAAGTGCAGACATTGTTCTCTCCTATTGTCATTAGTATATTTTGTGCATTCATAAAATGAGACAAAGGGAAAGAATATTAGTTCATTATTAAAATCTAATATAATTTCTGGGGAAATGGTCAGGGGTGTGGTGAATCAGCCATGTGTCGTTATGTTGCTGCTGAGGGATAAATCCTTGCTGTCGAGATACAGGACGCCGCCGGAAAGGGTAGCCTGCCATTCGAAGCGGCGGGGAAGGGTGGCAGCCAGGATTTCGACCAGTTCACTGTCCAGAGAGACTATGCGCCCGGAAAAATCGGGTAACTGACCATCATGCTGTCGTTTCCAGCGTTGCAGCAGGTGCTCATGGGTGACAAGGGACACTCTGGGCGTGTGCCGGGCGGCTTTCTGCAGCCGATCGGGTGTGGGGGTGCCCACGTCGATCCAGTGCAGGATACGGTCATCGATGTCCCGAACGGCAACATCCGGTGCATTGCCCTCGCTCAGTCCACCTTTGCGGAATGCCATGCCCGGTTCATATAAAAGGGTGTATGCGAGTAACCGCAATATCAGGCGTTCGGGTTTTTCAGAGGGGTGCTGGGGCGTGGAGAATTCCAGACTTTCATAACGCTGGCTGTCCGTGTCGGCCAGCTGGATGTGTCCGTGATAGAGCTGGCTGCCCTGGGCCATTATTTGATCCAGTCGATGAGATGGCAGTCCAGCCGGTCCGCATCGTCTTCGCAAATGGTGCGACCGGTGATGCCGTTGCCCGAATCGAAGACCGTGTTGGGGTCGCCGGATACCAGGGGATGCCATTCGGGCAGGGGTTTGTGCTCTGCCAGCAGGCGGTAGGCACAGGTGCTGGGGAGCCAGTAGGGATCTTCCAGTTCCTTGAGTGTGATGGTGACACAATCGGATACCCTTGTTGACCGGTTGGTGTAATCGCTGCACTGGCTGGTTTCCAGGTCCAGCAGCCGGCAGTGGACGTTGGTGAAATAGATTTCCCGTGTGTCCTCGTCTTCCAGACGGTGCAAACAGCATTTGGCGCAGCCGTCGCACAGGGCTTCCCACTCGTCTGATGTCATTTCAGCCAGTGATTTGTGTTTCCAGAATTCAGGGTTCAGGTCAGTCATGGCCGGTATTCTACCTGCATCCTACCCATAATCTACCTATTGTTATGCACAAGCTGCGTCAGGCCGGAAAAATTTTGCATGTTTAGAGGTAACCCCGAAAGCAGGTTCTCATAAAAGTTAGCTAACTGTTTGTATTTCTGTGATTATCTGAAATTGACCGAAACTTGGTCAATTTGAACCGTTTTCCGCTATGGAAAGGGCTGGTCGTGATTTCCGCATCTTCTTCACAGAGTTATCCACAGCATTTGTGGAAAACCCAGAGGAGGTTTTTCGGCGATGCCGGTGCGCTGTCATTGCGTCAGATGGGGTAGAATGCCGCATCCCGAACGATCCCATTTGGAGAACGGCCCTGGCTTCCCTGCTCAAATCACTGACCACCGTGGGTGGCAACACCATGGTTTCCCGGGTGCTGGGTTTTGTGAGGGATCTGGTGCTGGCGCGGGTGTTCGGTGCCGATGCCGCCACGGACGCCTTTTTCGTGGCCTTCAAGATCCCGAATTTCCTGCGGCGCCTGTTTGGGGAAGGTGCTTTCGCCACGGCTTTCGTTCCCGTGCTCATGGAATACAAGGAGCAGCGCTCCCATTCCGAACTGAAGGCGCTGGTCGATCATGTAGCAGGGACGCTGGGTCTGGTGCTGCTGATCGTTTCTTTCATCGGCGTGCTCGCCGCGCCGCTCATCGTTTCCCTGTTCGCCTTTGGCTGGGTACTCGATGGCGCGACGGAAAAGCTGGACCTGGCCGCCCAGATGCTCAGGCTCACTTTCCCCTACCTGCTGTTCATTTCGCTGACGGCATTTGCCGGCGGCATACTCAATGCCCATAACCGCTTCGCTGTCCCTGCCTTCACGCCGGTCCTGCTCAACCTGTGCCTCATCGGCGCCGCCCTGTGGCTGGCCCCGCAGATGCAGCAGCCCGTGGTTGCCCTGGCCTGGGGTGTGCTCATCGCGGGTGTGGTGCAGTTCACCTTTCAGCTGCCCTTTCTGCACCAGCTGAAACTGTTGCCTGCTCCCCGCCCGGCGCCGCGGCATGAGGGGGTGGGACGGATCATGAAGCTGATGCTGCCTGCGTTGTTTGCGGTGTCCGTGGTGCAGATCAACCTGCTGCTGGATACGGTGCTGGCTTCTTTTCTGCAGACCGGCAGCATTTCCTGGCTGTACTATTCAGACCGGCTCATGGAATTCCCTCAGGGCGTGCTGGGTGTGGCGCTGGCCACCGTGATTCTTCCCAATCTGTCGAAGCGCCACGCGGCGGCGGACAGCAGGGCATTCAGTCATACGCTGGACTGGGGCCTGCGCACCACGCTGCTGCTGGGCGCGCCGGCAGCCGTGGGGCTGGCCGTGCTGGCCGGCCCCATGATTGCGACGCTGTTCCTTTCCGAGCGGTTCGATATGCGTGATGTGAGTATGGCCCGCCTGAGTCTCATGGCTTATTCAGTGGGATTGCTGGCCTTCATCCTGATCAAGGTGCTGGCGCCAGCCTACTATGCCCGGCAGGATACCAAAACGCCGGTAAAGATCGGGATCGTCGCCATGGTCGTGAACATGGTTTTCAATCTGGCGCTGATTTTTCCGCTGCAGCATGCCGGCCTGGCGCTGGCCACCAGTCTTTCGGCTTTTGTGAATGCCGGCCTGTTGTTCAGAGGTTTGCGCAAGCGCGATGTCTATCGTCCGGGGAAGGAATGGCCGGCTCTCTGGCTGAAGGTGGGACTAGCGGTGGCCGGTATGGCTGCCGTGCTGGTCTGGGGTATGCCGGCATTGCAGGCCTGGTCGGGAGTTGGTATCTGGATGCGCGCGTCCTGGCTGGGTGCCTGGATAGGGATCGGGGCGCTTGTCTATTTCCTGTTGCTGACGCTGCTGGGCATTCGCCCGCATCACTTTCGAAATACCGGAAGAGCATAATTGTTCAAATCATTGTAAAATAATGGGTTCGGAAGTCATTGGTTCCAGCGGTGTAATCTATGTCATTGGCGAGGTTAGGGTTTCTTGTGGGACTTGCTGTCCTGCTGTGCGGTGCTGATGCCGGCGCGGCGCCTGGTGCGGTTGCCCAGGCAACAGACAGAAACATTCTGCTGATGAAAAACGGCGGTGTGATACTGGCGCATACCGGCCAGTACGACAAGGAGTTTCCGGTAAATGCCATGATCGAGGGCAATCTGCTCAACTACTGGGCCAGTGGCAAGCCTGGTCCCAAAGGCTGGACGCCGCAGAGTTTCGTGATCGAGCTGGACAGGGAGTACGAGCTGAGCCGGCTGGCAGTGGACAACCGGGAAATCGATGAGAAGGCCTATCCGGGGGTTTCTGCACGCAAGCTCCGTTTCTCTGCTTCAACCGAATCATCACAATCAGGCTGGCAGCCAGTCTCCTTGATGGAGGCGGCCCAGTTTGGACGCAAGGAAGAAATTCTCGACAAGCCGGTAAGAGCGCGCTGGCTGAAGATCGAGATCCTGTCCAACTATGGCAACAAGAGTTACACGGAAATCAATGAGCTGGAGGCCTATGGAAAGCCGGTGGGTGATGAACCGCACTACATCGATCCCAACGGGGTATACCGGACCAACTACCAGTTACTGAAACTGCAGGTTGACGGCAGCAGGGTGACCGGTTGCTATGAACTGGACAAGGGCTACGTCCATGGAACGACCAACGGACGTGTGTTCGATATTGAATGGATCGAGCACAAAGGGGAGGAACGCGGCCGGGCGCTGCTGGTTTTGTCCTCAGGGGGGTTTCTCAATGGTCTGTGGTATCACGAAGGCATCATGAAAGGCCCCTGGTTTGGCAACAAGCTGCAAGGGCAACATACTATTGACTGTGATCCGGTTTCCGCTGCCATAGGTGTAGGCTTCAAAGCTGACACCATCGTTCATCAGTAACATGCAACTCGTACGCGGCCAGCACAATTTGCGTGCCAGTCATCGCGGCTGTGCCGCGACCATCGGCAATTTTGATGGTGTGCACCTGGGGCATCAGGCTGTTTTCAATGCACTGCGGGAAAAGGCGCAGCAACTGGGATTGCCTTCGACGGTTATTCTTTTCGAACCCCAGCCCATGGAGTTCTTTCAGCCCCGCATGGCGCCACCGCGCCTGACGCGCCTGCGTGAAAAGCTCATCCATATCCGCAGTTGCGGTATCGATCGTGTGGTGCTGCTCGAATTCAATGTGCACCTGGCTGAGCTGACTGCCGAGGAATTCGTGCAGCAGGTGCTTCTGGACGGTATGGGTATCCGGCACTTGTATGTGGGCGATGATTTTCGCTTTGGCAAGGAACGCAAGGGCGATTTCGCGCTGTTGCAGAAGATCGGCGCCGCACAGGGTTTCAGCGTGCAGAGCATGGATACGGTCTGTCATGATGATTGCCGCATCAGCAGCACCCGCATTCGTGAAGCGCTGGCCGAGGGTGACTTCGCCACGGCAGAACACTGCCTGGGGCGGCCTTACCAGATCTGCGGGCGGGTAGGGCACGGTAACCAGCGGGGACGCACCATCGGTTTTCCCACGCTGAATGTAAACCTGCATCGGCGGGTCAGTCCCGTAAAAGGTGTGTTTGCGGTCAGGGTCCAGGGGTTGGCGGAAAAGGATCTTCCCGGCGTCGCCAATGTGGGTACGCGTCCTACGGTCGATGGAGAAGGCCGGCCTCTGCTGGAGGTGCACCTGTTCGATTTTGATGCCCGGGTTTATGGCGCCCAGGTCGGCGTGACCTTTGTCCAGAGGATACGGGACGAGAAAAAGTTTTCTTCTTTCGACGAGTTGCAGCAGCAGATCCTGCTGGACGCATCGCGTGCGCGAAAGATACTTGCTATCTGAACTTCAACCACACAGGAATAACAAGTCCGTGAGCGAATACAAGGACACACTGAATCTTCCAAAAACCGATTTTCCCATGCGCGGCAATCTCGCCCAGCGCGAGCCGCAGATGCTCAAGGAATGGGAATCGCAGAACCTCTACCAGAAGATCCGCGACATCTCTGCCGGACGGGAAAAATCCGTGCTGCATGACGGTCCTCCCTATGCAAACGGTAGTATTCATATCGGCCATGCGGTAAACAAGATTCTCAAGGACATCATCAACAAGAGCCGCACCCTGGATGGCTTCGATGCGCCCTATGTGCCCGGCTGGGATTGCCATGGCCTGCCCATCGAACTGCAGGTGGAGAAGAAGGTGGGCAAGCCGGGCCGCAAGGTCAGTGCCGCCGAGTTCCGCAAAGCCTGCCGCGCCTATGCGCAGAAACAGATCGAGGGTCAGCGGGAGGATTTCAAACGCCTGGGGGTGCTGGGTGACTGGGAAAATCCCTATCTGACCATGAACTACCAGCAGGAGGCGGACATCATCCGCTCCCTGGGACGTATCGTGGAAGCCGGTCATGTGCACAAGGGCTCCAAGCCCGTGAACTGGTGTACCGACTGCGGTTCCGCCCTGGCCGAGGCCGAGGTGGACTACATGGATAAGACCTCCCTGGCCATCGACGTGGCTTTCGAGGTGCTGGACGATGAAGCCGCCATGTACCGCTGTCACTCCGTACCCGGTGATCACGGTCATGGCCCCCTGAATGTTGTCATCTGGACCACCACTCCCTGGACTTTGCCCGCCAACCAGGCCGTGGCCCTGAATCCCGAGCTGGATTATGCCGTGGTGCAGGCTGGCGAGCGCCGCTTCCTGGTGGCCGAAGGCCTGATGAAGGAAGCACTGGCCCGCTGGAACCTGAACGACTACCGGGTCATCGGCTACGGCAAGGGTGATGCCTTCGAAGGACTGATGCTGAAACATCCTTTCTATGACCGGGAAGTGCCCATCATCCTGGGCGATCATGTCACCCTGGATGCGGGAACCGGCGCCGTGCATACCGCTCCCGGTCACGGCCTGGAAGATTACATCGTTGGTCAGAAATACCACCTGAAAGTGGACAACCCGGTGCTGGGAAACGGTTGCTTCAACGAAGACACGCCCCTGTTCGCCGGCGAGCATGTGTTCTCCGCCAACGACAAGGTCATCGACGTGCTCAAGGCCCACAATGCCCTGCTGCACGAAGAACGCCTGACCCACAGCTATCCCCACTGCTGGCGCCACAAGACCCCCATCATCTTCCGCGCCACTCCCCAGTGGTTCATCAGCATGGAGCAGAATGGCCTGCGCGAGGCGGCCCTGAAGGAGGTCGACAATGTGGAATGGCTGCCGGAGTGGGGCCGGGAACGCATCCGCGGCATGGTGGAAAACCGGCCTGACTGGTGTATCTCCCGCCAGCGCACCTGGGGCGTGCCCATCACCCTGTTTGTCCATCAGAAGACCGGCAAGATGCATCCCGACAGCGCTGCGCTTTTCGAAAAGGTGGCGCAGAAAGTGGAGCAGGAAGGCATCGAAGCCTGGTTCCAGCTGCAGCCTGCGGACATTCTCGGTGACGAAGCCGGTGAATACGAAAAGGTAACTGATACCCTGGATGTGTGGTTCGACTCCGGCGTGACCCATGCCTGTGTCCTGGACCGCCGCCCGGAGCTTCACCGCCCGGCGGAGCTGTACCTGGAAGGCTCTGATCAGCATCGTGGCTGGTTCCAGTCCTCCCTGCTCACTTCCGTGGGCATGACGGGCAAGGCGCCCTACAAGGCCTGCCTCACCCATGGCTTTACCGTGGATGCCCAAGGCAAGAAAATGTCCAAGTCTCTGGGCAATGTCATTCAGCCCCAGAAAGTCACCAAGAACCTGGGGGCGGACATCATTCGCCTGTGGGTGGCGGCTACCGATTACCGGGCGGAGATGAGCGTCTCCGACGAGATTCTCAAACGCACGGCGGACGCCTACCGGCGCATCCGCAACACCACCCGTTTCCTGCTCGCCAACCTGTTCGATTTTGATCCCGCGCACAATGCCGTGGCCGTGGACGATATGGTGGAACTGGACCGCTGGGCAGTGGCCCGCGCCCAGGAACTGCAAAAAGAGATCGAAGCGGCCTACCGCGACTACAACTTCCATCTCATCTACCAGAAGATCCTGCAGTTCTGCGTCGTGGACATGGGAGGCTTCTACCTGGACGTCATCAAGGACCGCCAGTACACTACTAAGACCGACAGCCTGCCGCGCCGTTCCTGCCAGACGGCCATCCATCATATCACCGAGGCCATGGTACGCTGGCTGGCGCCCATACTCAGCTTCACCGCCCACGAGGCCTGGCTGCATGTTCCCGGTGAACGCAGCGAATCCGTGTTTCTGGAGACCTGGTATGACGGCCTGTTCGGCCTGGAAGGCAAGGGCGAACTGGACGAAGCCGACTGGCAGCGTATTCTCGAAGCCCGCAGCGCGGTCAGCCAGCAGCTCGAAGGCATGCGCAAGGCGGGTGACATCGGTTCATCCCTGGACGCCGAGGTCATCCTGTATTGCGATGGTGAGCTGTACGATTCCCTGGCAAAACTGGGAGATGAGCTGCGCTTCGTGCTCATCACTTCCTATGCCGGACTCCAGCACCTGTCACAACGCAGCGCCAATGCCGTGGACAGCGAACTCGATGGCCTGGCCATCGAAGCTGTGGCCAGTAAGCATCCCAAATGCGTGCGCTGCTGGCATCACCGGGAAGAGGTGGGCAGCCATCCCAATCACCCGGAACTGTGTGGCCGTTGCGTGGAGAATGTCGAAGGCGAGGGTGAAGTGCGCCATTATGGCTGATCGGCTGCGCCCGGGTGGTTTCTTGCTGCTGGCGCTGCTGGTGCTGGTCTTGGATCAGGCCAGCAAGGCCTGGGTCATGGCGGTGTTCCAGCCGTATGAAGTGCTGCCGGTACTGCCCGTATTCAACCTGACCCTGGTGTTCAATGAAGGGGCCGCTTTCAGTTTTCTAAGTAATGCAGGAGGCTGGCAGCGCTGGTTTTTCGTAGGCCTTACCAGTCTGATTTCCCTGGGGTTGCTGGTATGGTTGCTGCGCCTCAAGGCTTCGGAGCGTCTGACCGGGCTGGCGCTGGCATTGATTCTTGGGGGGGCTCTGGGCAACCTGGTGGACCGGCTGCGCCTGGGCAAGGTGACGGATTTTCTCGACTTCCACTGGCAGGGCTGGCACTGGCCGGCCTTCAACCTGGCGGACAGCGCCATCACCCTGGGGGTGATGCTGATGCTGCTCGTATCTTTCAGGCCACAGCCCAATTCCCCGTAGTTCAGACTTCAGTCCGACATTTTCCACTCAGGAAATCATTGGTCGGGCTGAATCCCAACCTACAACCGTCCATGAGCTGCAGGGATGCAGGGAATGCTGGCAACGCAGGATGCATGCCCTGTACCTCGCTGCTCCTGCGCATGACCTTCATGGAAAGAGGAAATGCTGGAAATGCCGGGAGCATTTCCAGTGTCCTGCGCTCGCGGCATACGACCGCCAGGGAAGGCGGAAGTGCAGAAAATGCAGGAGTAATTTTCTGTCCGTGCATCCTGTACATCGCCGCTCCTGCGCATCCCTGCGCCCGCGGCATACCGTACATCCTGTACATAAAAAAACCCCGGTCACGTCCTGTTGTGATCGGGGCTGTCGCCTGGCTTGGTTTGTTCGTTCCCTGATTCTTCCTTGATCGTTCGTCCTTGTACGAATTCTTCCTTGTGCTTCCTTGTTTTGGCGACGGGTACAGTGTCTCAGTTCTGCTTTCCCGTGTCTGTAGGGAAGAACGGAAGGCCTTGTAGGAATATTCCTACAATTGCTGACAGAGTTGCTCCAGTCCTTCGACGATCCGGGGGCCGGGGCGCCCCAGGGTGGAATCGGCAGTGATGATGCTTGCGGATGTGTTCAGCCGCTCCTGTGCTGGCTGGCTGGTGATGACAATCCGGGAAGGGGTTGCCAACAGGCTCTCGGCGGAGACGGTGAACACCCCGCGGGGCACGGAGGCAAAAACATTGTGCAGATGGGCCAGCTCAAGAACTTCGTTCAACCAGTGTTTGCCTCCGATGGTCATTGGCGGGCTGGGCCATATCTCGTAGTAGACGCTGTCGTAAGGGTCGCCGGATCGCCCTGAACAGGCGGCGTCGAGTCGGGCGGTGAAAAGGGCAGCAGCTTTCTGTCCTTTTTCTGCATGACCGGTCAGTATGCCCAGCTTTTTCAGTGCGTCGGCGATAGCGGACAGGGATCCGGGTTCACTCATGAAAACAGGAATACCGGAAGCCTGCAGCCACTGCAGGTCACCGGGGCGGATGCCGGAAGCCCAGGCAACAACCAGATCGGGATTACTGGCAAGCAGCCATTCTCTGTCCAGTCCGCCCAGGGTGCTGGTTTTCGGGATATCGCGCATCACATCCGGATAGTCGAAGAACTGGGCTGCCGCGATGATTTGGGGTGTTGCCCCGATGGCCAGCAGCATCTCGGTGGTATGGGGCGACAGGGTGACGATGCGTTTGGCAGCAGCAGGAAGGACAACACTGCGGCCCAGATCATCCTGTACCTTTATCTGTGCACACACACTGCTGGATATGAGCACGAATACCAGCAGCAGGGCCGGTTTCAGGAAGCGTCTCATCAGGTATTCAGAAGGGCAAGATAGCGGGGCCAGTCGAAAGCAGGACCGGGATCGGTTTTTCTGCCCGGCGCGATGTGTTCGTGACCGGTAATGCGCTCAGTGGTGATGTCAGGGCAGACGTCCATGATGGCCTTGCTGAGTTCGGCCAGGCGCTGATACTGGATGTCCGTATAGGGTATTTCGTCGCTGCCCTCGAGTTCAATACCCACAGAGAAATCATTGCAGCGATGCTGTCCCCGAAAGCAGGATTCTCCGGCGTGCCAGGCGCGCTTTTCCAGGGGCACAAACTGCAGGATTTCGCCATCTCTTTTGATCAGAAAATGTGCCGATACCCTGAGGTGGCTGATTTCCTGGAAATAGGCGTCTTCGGAGGTGTCCAGCCGGTTGAGAAAAAAATCCTCTATCCACGGCCCGCCAAACTGTGCCGGAGGCAGGCTGATGTTGTGTATGACCAGCAGATCCACTCTGGCATCACCAGGCCTTTCATCACAGTTCGGGGAAGGGCAGTGGCGAATGTTTTTCAGCCAGAGGGGAGGAGATGACTTCATGTTGGTGAAATGATTGGCAGGGAATGAATTTAATGGGTTATAATCCTTTCTACTCAATAAGTTGTAAAAATATTTTATATTTGACTTTAATTTTGGCCGGATTTCCTTTATAAAACAAATACCAAGTGCTGCAGTAGGTAGATCAGGGAATCGATGTGATCTGATTCAAAGGATATGTGACGGCAAATGGATTCGTCGCAGTATTGCTGTCAAACTACATACAGATAAACAGTTTGACAGATTATTTTGGGTTTGCAACAGGAGCCATTGAGCTGGATTTGATCTTATCCTCATGCAGCAGTCCAACACACAATCTATGACGCTGTTTCAGAAGCAGCAGCTGCACATCGAATTCAGTGCCCAGCTGCGTTACTGGATCGATTCCCATCTCGACGGATTCTTCGAGCAACTGGACGAGGAATTCTTCAGTCTTGCGGAAAGTGCTGTCAACGATCTGGCCCAGCGAAGCTATATCGATGCCATTCGGGAATTGCGCCAGAACCGGGAGGTGCTGAGCAGCAACTACCGGGCGCGGGTACTGCTTGCCACGGAAAAATTTTTCC
>DRLF01000180.1 GCA_011051425.1 Thiolapillus brandeum
CCCAGTTTCTGTTTCGTCTCTTTCAGATAGTCGTCGGCAAAGGCACGCAATTCTGTCGCCAGGATGCTGTTCGGCGTATCCAGGCGGAGCTTTTTCAGTGCCGGTATCTGGGGCAGCGGTGGCGCCGGGTTGCTCTTGTCCTTGCGGCTGATCTGCACACAGGCGCGGGCAGCAATCACAATGTCCACCAGGCTGGGGCTGTTGCTGCCATGGTCGTACAGCCATTCCGTGGAGTCGCAGATATGCTGCGCCAGGGAATGGAAGATGTTCCAGTGCGACAGCACCATGCGGCCGGTTTCCTTGCTGAACATCAGCGTGCATTCCTGCAGTTCCTGAGGTGAGATCTCGCGATAGAAATTGTAGGCGTAGCTGATGATGGTGATTTCACCGACATTGTGCAGCAGGCCGGCCAGCTCGGCTTCACCCGGATCTTCCAGGTTCAGGTCCTCAGCCAGGCGTTTGGCAACAGCGGCAACGCATATGCTGCGTTCCCAGGCGTGGGAAAAGGCTTCCTGCAGAATCAGCGCCCGGGGATCGCGCGATTCCCTGAAAAGGTTCATGAAGGCGAGCTTACGTGTTTTCTTTGGACCGATCTGTGAAGTGGCGGAAATGATGTTGGGAACGGCGCCGCCAGGACGGTGCTGGAACTGGGCCATCTTGAGCAGCTTGAGGGACAGTACAGGGTCGAGCATGACCCATTTGCCGATGGAGGCGGCAGTCCCGGAGGTTTCCATGATCTGACGGCTCACGCTCAGGGAAACAGGGTGCCAGGAGAGGATCATCAGCTTGTGCTTCTGCAGATCCTCATAGATATGGGCGACCATCTGGGCCGAGAAATCGGCGTTCTCCTCGCTGGTCTCCTCCACCAGATAGTGGGAGGAAATCATTTCCGAGGCATCGTCCGGATCGGTCAGCTCTTCCAGCAGTGCATTGCTGATTTTTACATAGCTCACCGGGGTGAGGGCAGAAACGCGATAGCGGCTGGGTCGCAGGCGTGACAGGGGTGAACTGGCAGCGGCATCCGTGTGCTTGATGACGCGCTGACGCCCGTCTGCAGCCTCCATGAGCACATTGCCCTTGATCAGAAACAGGCTGAATTCTTCCGTATCACCCAGATCCATCAGTACGCTGCGCTTTTTTGCGTGCAGCCATTCCGCCTGGTCGACAATCTCCAGCAGCTTGTCATAAGACAGGTCTGAAAGGGGATTGAACCTGCGCAGTTCTTCGACGGATTTTTCAGTTGTGCTCATCTGCGTCTTTTCTCCATTATTACCATTATAGGCGCAAATGACGCCGGGGAAATGATGGGGAGCAAGTTCAGCAGCCGCATTTTGCCGGGCCGGCTTCGTTCAGACGCAGACTGCCGGTAATCTGCCCCACTTCAGCCAGTTTGTTGCGTTCGAGGTAGTCCAGTATGCCGGCGTTGATCCTGGTGCAGATCAGCGGGTCGTAGAACAGGGCGGTGCCCACACCAACTGCACTGGCGCCGGCGATGAGAAATTCCAGCGCATCCTCGGCGGTGGTGACGCCCCCCTGGCCGATAATGG
Source organism: Thiolapillus brandeum (assembly GCA_011051425.1). Classification (GTDB taxonomy): domain Bacteria; phylum Pseudomonadota; class Gammaproteobacteria; order Chromatiales; family Chromatiaceae; genus Thiolapillus; species Thiolapillus brandeum_A. The sequence goes on from DRLF01000180.1 coordinate 1,548, forward strand.
GAATGCTGTGCTCCCTGGCCACCTGATATACCTGATGCACCTTGAGCAGGGCCACGGGCTTGATGGCAGGGCCGGACAGTCCCCCCTGGTTGTTGCCGATGACCGGCGAGCGGCTTTCGATATCGATAGCCATGCCCATGAGCGTGTTGATCACCGCCAGTGCGTCCGTGCCTGCATCGATACAGCGGCTGGCGTTGTAGGCGATGTCGGTCTGGTTGGGTGAGAGCTTTGTAATGAGAGGCTTGTCGGTGACCTTGCGGCAGACTTCCACAACCCGGGCGGACATGTCCGGGTCGTTACCGAAAGCCACACCGCCTTCTTTCACATTGGGGCAGGAGATGTTGATCTCGATGGCATCGATGGGAGAGTCGTCAAACTTGCGGGTGACTTCTTCGTATTCCTCCAGGGTGGAGCCGGAGACATTGGCGATGAAGCGGGTTTCCCCGAAGTCCAGCTGGGGCAGGATGCGGGAAATGACCTCATCGACGCCGGGATTCTGCAGCCCGATGGCATTGAGCATGCCGCCGGGGGTTTCATAGACCCGGTGTGGTGCATTGCCGGGACGTGCCGTGCCGGTGGTGCCTTTCAGGCAAACAGCACCGGCATCACGATTGGAGAATCCTTCCACACGGGTGTATTCTTCGCCGAAACCCACACAACCGGATAGCAGCACCAGCGGTGTGTGAAACTTCAGTCCACAAAAATCCACGGCAAGCCGGGGGTCGCTCATAGTCAGGCTCCAGGGGGCAGATAGTGTTCAATCTTGTATTGTATCAGCCAGAGATACCCCCAAACACGGGAAATATCATCCGGCTGTGCGCAAATACCGGCTGCAGTCTGCACCTGATAAAGCCCCTGGGATTTGAGCTGGATCATTCACGCCTGAAGCGGGCTGGCCTGGATTATCACGAATTCGTGGGGGTGGTGCTGCATGATTCCTTTGCGGATATGCTCGAAAGCCTGGATCATCCGCGCGTATGGGCCTTCAGCACCAAAGGTGGCCCATCACATGCCAGTGTCGCCTATGAGCCCGGCGACGTGTTGCTGTTCGGTCCGGAAACCCGGGGGCTGCCGGCAGATATTCTGGGTGGTTTACCGGTGGGTCACTGTCTGCGGGTCCCCATGCTCCCGGAACAACGCAGCCTGAACCTGTCCAATGCGGCCTCGATCGTGGTGTACGAGGCCTGGCGTCAGCAGGGTTTTGCAGGGGCGGAATAGCAGATGCATATGGCTGCCGCGGTACTGGTGCGGGCGCCTCAGTTTCCAGGTCTGGATGACCGGCCGGTCAGTCCTGTTCGGGTTTCTGTTCGCGGCCCAGCAGGGCTTTTACCGCGGCAGCCGGGTCCAGGCCCTTGTAGATGATGCGATAGACATGCTCGGTAATGGGCATTTCCACGCCAACATCCTGCGCCTTGACATGGAAATCCCTGGCCGCCGCCAGACCCTCCACCTCCTGTCCGATACGTTTTCTGGCTTCCTCGACGCCATGTCCGTCTGCCAGCGCCAGCCCCATGCGGCGGTTGCGTGACTGGTCGTCAGTGCAGGTCAGCACCAGGTCACCCAGGCCAGCCAGTCCCATGAAGGTGTCATGCTGGCCGCCCAGTGCCAGCCCCAGGCGGGTGATTTCCGCCAGGCCGCGGGTGATCAGTGCGGCGCGGGCGTTGGCGCCGAAACCCAGGCCGTCGGACATGCCGGCGGCGATGGCCATGACATTCTTGGCAGCACCGCCCACCTGCACGCCGATGATGTCGCTGGAGGTGTAGGCGCGGAAAGTGTCGCTGTGCAGGTAGTCCGCCAGCCGTGTGGCATGGGCAGTGCTGCTGGAGGCGACGGTGATGGCGGTGGGCAGGCCTCGGGCCACTTCCATGGCAAAGGTCGGCCCGGAGAGCACGGCGATATCTGCGTCCGGAAAGGTTTCCCGGGCCACCTCGCTCATGAGGCGCCGCTGTGCAGGCTCCAGACCCTTGGTCGCCCAGCTCAGGGATTTCAGTCCGGGGTTCAGCTTCCTGATCTGCTGCAGCACCGTGGCAAAGGCATGGCTGGGCACGACCACCAGGATTTCATCGGCGCCGTTCAGGCATTCTGCAAGATCCGAGCTTGGTGACAGCAGCTCGGGAAAAGGGACGCCGGGCAGAAAATGCCTGTTTTCACGATCCTGCCTCAGGGCGGCGATATCCTCTTCCAGGTGTCCCCACAGGCTGACCCTGTGGCCATTCCCGGCCAGCAGAATGCCGAGGGCTGTCCCCCAGGAACCGGCACCCAGCACCGCGATCTTTGATCCGGAACCCGTCATGGATGTTGCTCAGTGTTCCGCCGGCGCCGCTTCCTGCTTCTGCTGCTGGATCTGCTGCGCATACAGCGCTTCGAAATTCACAGGAGCCAGGAGGAACTGGGGGAAACTGCCGCGTGTGATCAGGTCGGACAGCACTTCTCTCACATAGGGAAAGAGCACGTTGGGACAATAGACGCCCAGCATGGGGCCCATTTCCTCTTCCGGAATGCCGCGTGCCAGGAAGATACCGGCCTGGGTGGCTTCTGCCAGGTAGGCCGTCTTGTCTTCGATCTTGGCGGTGATGGTAACGGTGAGGGAAACCTCGATGTTGCCTTCACCGAGATCCTTGACCGTGTTGTTCAGATTGACATTGATTTCCGGTTTCCACTCCTTCATGAAAATTTCGGGAGAATTGGGTGTCTCGAAGGAAATGTCTTTGGTGTAGATGCGCTGAATGGAAAACTGGCGCTGAACTTCTTCTGTCATGAGTGTGTTCCTGAATTGAGAGATAAAAATTATCGGCGTTTGACGGGCAGCCCGGCACTTTCCCAGGCCATCATGCCGCCGCGGAGATTGTGTACCTCCCCGAAACCGGCTTTCATGAGGGTCTTGCAGGCCATACCGGAACGGGAACCGGAGCGGCAGGCAACGATGACGGGCTTGTCTTTGTACTTTTCGAGCTGTTGCAGCTGCTTGGCCAGGCCGTTCAGCGGTATGTTGACCGCATTGACGATATGGCCTTTGTTGAATTCGGCGATTGAGCGTACATCGACGACTACCGCGTCATCGTGATTGATGAGGGCGGTGCTTTGCAGTGCATCGACCGCTGTCTTGTTGACAGGGTCGAAAAAGATGTTCCAGATCAGCGCTCCGGACAGTGCCAGAAAAGTGATGACCAGGAGCAGATGATTGGTGATGAATTCTGCCAGTTGTTCCATACGAATTTCGTATCTCGCGGAAAAAAGAGCGTAATTATAGCGCAACTTTCCCCGCGAGGCGGGTTTCGATGGAATCGCCGGGATTCAGAGGCTGCCCCTACTGGGCGTGGGTGCAGAATACCTGGCGCATCATGTCGATGAGCTGCAGCGTGCGGGCGTCGGCAACCCGGTAGAAGACCCTGTTGGCGTCCTTGCGGGCATCCAGAATGCCCTTGTCGCGTAAAATGGCCAGGTGCTGTGAGATATTGCTTTGGGAAGAGCCGACCTTGGCGACGATGTCATGCACGCTGACTTCATCTTCCCCCAGGGTGCAGAGAATCTTCAGTCGCAGGGGATGGGACATGGCTTTCAGGGCGCGGGAGGCACGTTCGATATCGCCATCATCCTGCATCAGCGCCATGCTTTCGCCGAATTCCTGAATCTTGTTTTTTCGTGAGGAAACCAAAGTCTTCACAAACCACCTCTCCAGTTTACTGGGAAACCTCCAGATCGGGACCGGGGATACGCGGCTCGATCAGAGGTTTCCTTTGGTTACATGAGTTCTTAATAACACACTAATAGAATAATACACTGTTTTACTGTGGGAACTGCAAGGGAAATCTCGGTTTCGGGCATTATTCCTCCTTATCTCGTGGATATGCAGAACGAGTCGTGCAACAAATTCTGGTAAAATGGCAGGTTCTTTAGGGAATCGCTGATTAAATCTGGGCGAAGCAGATTGTGCCCTGCGCATTCGAGAACAAGGCGAAGTTCGCAGCCAATAGTATGCTATTGGCAAGAACTTCAACGCAGTTATCGGATGCGCCGGGTGCAAAATGCGAGTTCATGATTTATTCATCGGTTCCTTAACCCGTAAATACCTGTCAGTGAGTCCCTGGAAATGAAAGACACCCCCCGTCCTGTAGTACTGATCATCCTCGATGGCTGGGGATTACGCGAGGAAGCGGAAAACAACGCCATTGCCGCGGCCCGTACGCCGGTATGGGACCGCCTCTGGAACGAGGGAGCACACACTGCGCTGGAAACCTCGGGTTCGGCGGTCGGTCTGCCCAGCGGGCAGATGGGCAATTCCGAGGTCGGACACCTGAATCTGGGCAGCGGCCGGGTCGTGTATCAGGAATTCACCCGCGTCAGCCGCTCCATCCGTACCGGTTCGTTCTTCAGCAATGCAACGCTGACCGGCGCCGTGGATATTGCCGTGGACAATGATGCAGCCGTACATATCCTGGGACTGCTTTCCCCCGGCGGTGTGCATTCCCATGAAGAGCACATCCATGCCATGGTCAAACTGGCTGTGGATCGTGGCGCCAAAAAGGTGTTCGTGCATGCCTTTCTCGACGGGCGTGATATGCCGCCGAAAAGCGCCATGCCTTCATTGCAGGCCATGGACAAGGTGTTCGGGGAACTGGGTGCCGGTCGCATCGCCAGTATCATCGGGCGCTATTTCGCCATGGACAGGGACCATCGCTGGGAACGCATCCAGAAAGCCTATGATCTGATCACCCTGGGCAAGGCAGCCTACACGGCGACCACCGCCGAAGAAGGGCTGGAAATGGCCTATGCGCGGGGCGAGACCGATGAGTTCGTGGATGCCACGGCCATTGTGCCGGAAGGTGGAGAGAAGGTCACCGTGAGAGACGGTGACGTGATCATCAACATGAACTACCGTTCCGACCGTGCCAGGCAGATCACCCGGGCCTTCATCGAAAAGGATTTCGATGCCTTTCACCGGGAAGTGGTGCCCGACCTGGGTACTTTCGTCAGCCTCACGGAATACAACAAGGAATGGGATATCCCTGTCGCCTTTCCTGCAGAGCGGCTGGAAAATGTTTTCGGCGAATACATCTCCAAACTGGGTCTGCACCAGCTGCGCCTCGCGGAGACGGAGAAATATGCCCATGTAACCTTTTTCTTCAACGGCGGACAGGAGCAGCCGTTCGAGGGAGAAGACCGCATACTCGTGCCTTCTCCGGATGTGGCGACGTACGATCTCAAACCGGAAATGAGCGCACCGGAAGTGACCGATCACCTGGTGCAGGCCATCGAAGAGGGCAAGTACGACGCCATCATCGTCAACTATGCCAATGGCGACATGGTGGGACATACGGGCAAATTTGATGCAGCCGTGCAGGCGGTGGAAACGCTGGATCACTGTCTGGGGCGGGTGACGCGCGCCATTCACAAGGTCGGTGGCGCGATGCTGGTGACGGCAGATCACGGCAATTGTGAAAAAATGCTGGATGAGGAAACCGGGCAGCCCTATACCGCCCACACGACCACGCCGGTGCCCCTGGTGTATGTGGGCGACCGTCACGCCCGCCTCATCGATGGCGGCGCCCTTTGTGATGTGGCGCCCACGCTGCTCAAGATCATGGGGCTGCCACAGCCGGCGGAAATGACAGGCCATCCACTGATACAGTTCGAAGACGAAGAACAGGAGCCCGAAACCAACTGATGCGGCTTGCGCAGCTCATCCTTTGTGGTTTGCTGGCAGTTGCGGGCTCATTTTCGCAGGCGCAGGAAAACGGCAAGGACGAGCAGCAGCGTACCGAAGAAAAGCGCGAGCAGCTGCGGCAGAGCATCGCCCGCCTGCAGGACAGCATCCGCAAGACTCAAAAAGAAAAGGACAGTCTCAGTGCGGAACTGGCGGATTCGGAGCGTGAGATCGGGGCTATCATTGCCCATCTGAACAGGCTGCAGCAAAAACAGCAGTCCCTGGGCCGCAAGCTCGCCGGTCTCAGGCGCCGTCAGGGCGACCTGCAGCAGCATCTCGAAACCAGCCGCCGCAAGCTTGCACTGTTGCTGCGTTCCGCCTACATGACCGGACGTGAGGAGCGGCTCAAACTGTTCCTCAATCAGCAGGATCCTGCCGCCCTGAGCCGTCTGCTCGCCTACCATGACTACATCAGCCGGGCGCGGACGAAGCAGTTGCAGCTGTTGAGTCAGGACCTGGAAAGTCTGCGAAGCCTCACCCGGCAGATCGGGGAAGAACAGTCCCGGCTCGACCGTTTACACGCGCAGCAACAGACCCGCAAGGAACAGCTGGTAAAACACCAGCAACAGCGAAAATCTTTGCTGAAGCAGGTCGACGCCCGCCTGCAGCAGCAGGGTGAAAAGCTGGCGCGCTGGCAGGAAGACGAGCGCCGCCTGGCGGGTTTGCTCAAGGATCTGCAGAGCGCCCTGCATTCCCTGGAGCTGCCGGAACAAAAGGGTTTCCGGGAGAGCAGGGGACAACTCAGCTGGCCGGTGAGAGGGCGGCTGCGTAAGACCTTTGGCGCCCAGAAAATCGGTAACTTGCGTTGGGACGGGGTTATAATCGGTGCCAAAGAAGGCGCCGAGGTGCGCACCATTCATGCAGGGCGGGTGGCCTGGGCCGACTGGCTGCGCGGTTATGGGTTGCTCATCATCGTGGAGCATGGTGACGGTTTCATGAGTCTGTACGGAAACAATCAGAGCCTGTTCAAGGAAACGGGAGACTGGGTGGAGGCCGGTGAGATCATCGCCCAGGCCGGTGCGGGTGAAGGTCACGCGAAGTCCGGTGTTTATTTCGGCATACGTTACCAGGGCAAGGCGCTCAATCCCGTACGCTGGTGCAAAAGGCGCGCCAGGCGCTAGCGGCCGGTTACCCGGGTTCAATTACGGTTACATACAGAGACACTGACATGAGCAAGTGGACAAACAGATTTATCCTATGGGGCTGTCTTGCGCTGCTCCCGTTTTCCGCCTCTTTCGCCAGGGAAACGCCGGCGGAAGACAAGGGGCTGCCCCTAAAAGAGCTGAGAATCTTTGCAGAAGTATTCGGGCGGGTACAACAGGATTACGTGGAGCCGGTCACCGACCGGGAACTGCTGGATCATGCCATTCGCGGCATGCTGGAAGGACTGGATCCCCATTCCGCCTATCTGGACGAGGAGCATTTCAAGGAACTGCAGGAAGGAACCAGCGGTGAGTTTGGCGGCCTTGGCATTGAAGTAGGCGTGGAAGACGGCTTCATCAAGGTGATTTCTCCCATCGATGATACGCCTGCGCAAAAGGCGGGCATTCAGGCAGGCGACCTGATCATCCGGCTGAACGGCAAGCCGGCCAAGGGGATGAGCCTCAGTGAAGCGGTGAAGATCATGCGCGGCAAGCCGGGCACCAGTATCAAGCTAACCGTACAGCGCAGTGGCGAACACAAACCCCTGGAATTCGATATCACACGTGCGGTGATCAAGCAGGCCAGCGTGAAATCCCGGATGCTGGAGCCCGGTTTCGCCTACGTGCGTCTGGCCCAGTTCCAGGCGCCCACTGCGGACGATATGCTGCGTGCCATCCGTGCTTTGCAAAAGAAATCCGGCGGTTCTCTCAAGGGGCTGGTGCTGGATCTGCGCAACAACCCCGGGGGCGTGCTCCAGGGCGCAGTCGCGGTGAGCGACGCCTTCCTGGAAAAAGGCCTGATCGTCTACACGCAAGGGCGGGGAGAAGGCTCGGCGCTGAAGTTCAATGCCCGCCCCGGTGATGTGCTCAACGGCGCCCCCCTGGTCGTGCTGGTCAACGAAGGTTCGGCATCGGCTTCAGAAATCGTTGCCGGTGCGCTGCAGGATCACAAGCGGGCTGTGATCATGGGGCGGACCACCTTCGGCAAGGGCTCGGTACAGACCATCGTGCCCATCAGCAGCAAGATCGCTATCAAACTGACGACAGCCAGGTACTACACACCCAGCGGCCGCTCCATACAGGCTGAAGGCATTCAGCCGGATATCGAGCTGAGCAAGGTAAAGCTCAAGGAGCTGAAAAAGAGCCTGCTGCAGGTCAAGGAAGCGGATCTGGCTGATCATCTGGCCAATCCGGACAAGAAAAAGCAGAAAAAGAAGAATGGCAAGCAGGGCAATGGCGGCAAGAAACTGCTGGAGGAAGATTACGAGCTGAATGAGGCCCTGAATCTTCTCAAAGGTATTTCCATTTTCAGCAAAAGATAGAACAGGTTCCGTTTTTTCACCAAATCAGACAGTAAACTGACTTTTGGAGGGTAGGCTATGGCGCGTGTACTGGTGCCTTTGGCGCAGGGCTGTGAAGAACTGGAGGCGGTAAGCATCATCGATCTGCTGCGGCGGGCCGGTGTGGAAGTCGTTACCGCCGGTCTGGCGGATGGCCCGGTGACCTGCAGCCGCGGTGTGGTCATCGTGCCTGATGCCACGCTGGATGATGTGCTGGACGGCGATTTCGACATGATCGTGCTGCCTGGCGGATTGCCCGGCGCCGACCATCTGGACGCGGATGCGCGCATACAGCGCCTCCTGAAACAGATGGCGCAGCAGGGGAAGTACACGGTGGCTATCTGCGCGGCGCCCAAGGTGCTGGCAAGCGCGGGCTTGTTGCAGGGCAGGCAGGCGACCTCTTATCCGGGCGTTATCGATGCCATGGGACTGGCGGATACCCGTTATCTGGACCAGCCTGTCGTGACGGATGGCAAGGTCATCACTTCACGCGGGCCGGGCACGGCCATGGATTTTGCCCTGGAATTGATCGAAAAACTGGTGGGTGCGGAGCAGCGACAGACCGTGGAGGCGTCACTGGTGCGCCCGGACTGACACAAACGACAGGGGTGGCAAGGTGAGGAGACGGGGGAATATCTGGGTATGGCTGATCGGGATGCCCATCATTTTCTGGGCGATCGCCCATTGGGGCTTCTACTATTATGTAAAGACCAAACTGGATGAGGCCGTTCTACAGGCCGCGCCCCAGGCAGATATCAGGTACTCGGAACTCGAGACCAGTCTCAGCGGGAAGATAACCGTACGTGGCATTCATATCGTTCCTGTGGGAACAGACCAGGGTATTTCCATTCAGTCCGTGCACGTCCAGGGGCCGGATGCACTGTCGTATCTCATGCGGCATATTCCCCAGCTTGGCGACAGCGGTCCGCCCGACAAGATCAATGTCGTGGTGAAAGGTGTTGAAGTCGATATCTCGGGCAACCGTGCCGGCAAGCTGGATCGCTTCAGTGAGAGCGCCGGCTACAGGAAGGTCGATGGCAAACCCCGGGATATCTGTGAAGTGGGCAGCGGCGCCTCCTTCACCCAGTTGCAGGAGCTCGGTTTCGACAGGCTCCAGGGTGAAATGAAAATGGGCTATCAGTATTTCCCCGGTTCCAGGAAGCTGTACATGGATTTCGACATGGATGTAAAGGGTATGCAGCAGCTTTCTCTCTCCATGAGCCTCGACAATGTACCGGCGCTGGACCCGCAAAAAATGCTGGGTGTCCTGCTGAGCAATTTGAAACTCGAGTATGTCTATTCTCCCCGGTTCGGCCAGAAAGTCGTGGAATACTGCGCGCAGAAACGCGGTGTGTCGCCGGATGATTTCAAGCTGCTCATGGCCGATGACACTTTACGGCAGCTTGAGAAAAACGGCCTGGTGCTGGGTTTTGGTCTGAAGCATGCACTCAAGAGCTTCCTGAACAACTGGGGGACACTGCTGGTGGAGCTCAGTCCGCCTCGTCCGGTAGGGTTCTTCGAACTGGCGCAACTGCCCAAGGATCAGGTCGCCGAAAAGCTGGGGCTGCAACTGGCGGTCAACGACGCGCTGGTCACCGATCTGAGCTTCCGGATTCTGGAGGGTATGTCCCTGATACGGCGCAACAACGCGGCAGACAGGAAAACCAGGAAACTGCCGCCGAAGGTCGAATACGTCTGGGAATACCGCAAGGTGCCGGTGGGACAGTTGTCCGCTTATCTCGACCACCTGGTCGTCATCAGGGATCGAGACGGTGTCGTCCACAAGGGCATACTCAGTGAGGTTTCCAACGGCCGGATTTCCATTCTCAAGCGCATCAGCGGTGGGAAGTTTACCGCGCATCTGGTGCGAAGCAATGTGGTTTCAGCCCAGGCCCGGGTGCGGGTGAAGGTGGAACAGCCGAAATCAGCGCCGCAGCAGACTGTTCCCGAGAAGGCCGATGCCGGCAATGCCCAGGCCACCGCTGAACAGGGGCAGCAGGCCGGCGGATAACAGGGGTGTGCCCAGGCTGGCGAGCAGGGCAGCACTGATCAGAAGGGCGCCTCCCGCAATGCTTTGCCGGGTGCGGCTTTGTCCGGCGTTCATTTCCCGGCGCAGGGCGCTCAGTTCTTCCGAATGCCAGTTCAGGCGCAGCTTGCCTTCCTCAGCGTTCTTCAGCACCCGGTAGGCGAGGCGTGGAATCTCCGGCAGTTGCTCAGACATCTGCGGCAGCGATTCCCTGACGCGGCGTACGAAAGCCTTGGGGCCCACTTGCTGGGACAGCCATTTTTCCATGAAAGGCTTGGCCGTGGCCCACAGATCCAGCTCGGGATAGAGCATGCGTCCCAGTCCCTCGATGTTCAGCA
>DRLF01000181.1 GCA_011051425.1 Thiolapillus brandeum
CGGATATCGGGCTATAAATTGAAATCGATAGTTTCTATCTTTATAATAGACCATTGACTATGGCTTATACCGTTGCTGAAAACCTCATCCGCCACGTCACCCTGCGCCAGCTGCAGATATTCGAAGCAGTGGTCCGCCTGAGTGGTTACACCCGCGCAGCCGAAGCCCTGCACCTGAGTCAGCCAACCGTCTCCATGCAGGTAAAAAAGCTTAGTGAAACAATAGGCTACCCACTACTCGAAAAAATCGGCAATGGTCTGCACACCACCGCAGTCGGCGATGAAGTCTATGCCACGGCACAGCAGATCCTGGGCAGCATGGTGTCCCTGGGGGAATCGGCCGCGGCACTGGAAGGGGTGGTCAAGGGGCCGTTGCGCATTGCCGTCATTACCACCGCAAAGTATTTCATGCCGCACCTGCTGGGTGCTTTTATCGCGCGACACCCTGAAGTAAAACCCATGTTGAAGGTCACCAACCGCTCCCGGGTACTGGAGCGCCTGAAATCCAATGAAGACGACCTGCTGATCATGGGGCAGGTTCCCGTTGGTCTTGAAGTGGAGGCGCACCCGTTTGTTGACAACGAGCTGGTATTCGTCGCCAGCCCCCGTCATCCGCTCGCCAGGCGCACATCCATCACCCTGCAGCAGGTAAGCAAGGAACGCTTCCTGGCACGCGAATCGGGTTCCGGGACACGCCTGGCGGTGGAACGCCTGTTTGCCGAACAGGGGCTTGAAGTCACCCCCTACATGGAACTGGGCAGCAGTGAAGCCATCAAGCAGGCCGTCATGGCCGGGCTGGGCATATCGGTGCTGTCACGTCACAACCTGCGCCTGGAACTCGCCGGCGGACATATCGCAATCCTGGACGTGGAAGGCTTCCCGTTGTTCTACCGCTGGTACGCCGTGCACCTGAAAGATAAAAAACTGTCGCTGGTAAGCCGCACTTTCCTGGATTTCCTGCTGCGCGAGGGCAAGAGCATGTTGCAGCAGATTCCACAGGGGCAAGCCGATAGCAAACCTTCATAAGGCCAGGCAGGTACAGCCACCCGCCTGGGCTTGCCGCCAGGCGCAAGGAGGCAGCGATAACCAGGTACGACTGTGGTCTCAGTGTTCAGACTGCGATGTTGCCGGAACTGACCGGTTTTTCTCCTTGAGAAATTCCGCGAATTCACGGTCGCTGTGCGTAACGTGTGCAATCAGCCAGGATTTCAGTGCCTGCAGAAATTCCGGGTCGAGCTTACAGCGCCCTTCTTTTACGCCATTGACAAATGTGGATTTCAGCTCCGCAATCAGCATGACATGTTCACGCGCATGCGCAGCAAGACCGGGATAGTCTTCAGCACACATCAATGCTTCCTCGAAACTGAAGTGTTCCTTTGTGGTGATGTACAGCTCCTGGAACAGCCGGGCAAGCAGATCCCGGCTGTGCCCGTTTTTCTCCGTGGGAGCGGCACCGGTGTGCCGGCATTCGACGACCAGCCTGTTGAGGCGGTCAGCCAGCACCTTGTGCTGGCTATCCAGTGCATCAATGCCCAGCAACCAGTCTTTATTCCACGTTAAAAACGCTGTCACACCACAAGCTTCCTGTTGATGTCATTCCGGACCGGTAACAGAAACACGGACAGGGGTGAATGTGGACACCCGCGATGCTGCGAAAATAGACCTGCCACCGGGAGCCGTCAACAGGTAATGAGAAGATCGATCGGCATAAATCCACATTACCTGACGTGCGTCAACCCGACGGACTGACAGACGAATCAGTTCTGCTGGACAACCAGGTGGTCGATCACACCTTTTACTCCAAGTATCGACTCTGCGAGCCGCGGGGTGTATTGCTTGCTCCGCCAGTTTGGAACATAACCGCTGAGCGTTACCAGCCCCTGGTCGACCTCGACTGTAATACTGTCGTGCTCCAGGCAGGTACACCGTGTGATAGCTGACTTTACGTCGCCGGCAATGACCTGGTCTCCCGGAACCAGTTCAGGAACCACCACCAGCTGGTTGACAACACCGATCACGCCCTGGATATCCAGTATCAGCGCTTCAGCGCGGCTGCGCTGCCAGTAGGCATCGACTTCGCCTTCCAGCCGCACACGGCCGCTAACCACGCTGACGCTGACATCACGCGCGCCGATACTGGCATTCCAGCCCAGTATGTGTTCGGCATGGCTGCGGATATCCGCGTCCGTGGGAATACCTGCCGTACGGGCAACCGCCAGTTCACTGTGTACCGAACGAATACCCGGCACACAGGCCACCAGATCCCTGGCGACGCCGGCGGTATAAAGCGTCGGCGCATCTCCCCGCAGGGTGACGCTGCCGTCTTCGACAACGACGGTTATCCGCGCGGTATTTACCCGGCTGTCTCGCGAAAGCGCTTCCACAACATCGCTTCTTATCTCCGGGTCGTCATGCTCCATGCAGGAACCTCCAGCAATCCGCTCAGAACAGGCACAGCATAGCGCTTTCCCGCGGGTGTTTATTGACGTCGGTCAAGTTCTGCGGGCAGCGCCGGTTCAGTCCCGCTCCATTACCCAGTGCATGGCACGCCTGGTAAGCTCCTGCCCTGAAGCAAGCTGCAATTTTTTCTTGATATTCTCGCGGTGTGTTTCAATGGTCTTGATACTGAGCTGGAGATGATCGGCGATTTTTCCTGTCGTCATCCCGCGACCGATCAGCTCAAAGACTTCCAGCTCCCGGTTGGAAAGGCGCTGCATGGGGGACTGTCCGGGCACCCTGGCGGTGCCGGTTAATCCATCCAGCAGCCGATCGGTCAACTCGCCGCTCAGATATACCTTGCCGTCAAGAACCCGGTGTATCGCCCTGACGATATTGTCAGGGGCCTCCTGTTTATTCAGGTAACCCAGCGCCCCCGCCGCCAGCACCCGTTCCGCAAACAGGGCTTCATCGTGCATCGAAGCCACCAGCATGCGCACGTCACTGTGTTGCGCCTTTATGCGCTCAATAAGATTGATACCGCTACCGCCGGCCAGCGACAGGTCAATGATCACCAGGTCAGGTGCACTGGCCGCAACCAGTTGCAGGGCATCGGCTTCGTCAGCCGCTTCACCACAGACCTCCAGGTCGGGTTCGTCGCCGATGAGCTGGGCAAAACCCTTTCTTACCAGGGGGTGATCGTCCACGATCAAAACGCGTTTCATTCAGCAACCTGCCCTGCGGGATTCAGCGGGAAACAGCAGCGCACGCGGGTACCACCGTCATCATGGGTGTAAATATCCAGGCTGCCACCGAACAGCCTGCAGCGATGGAACATGGTCCGCATACCCAGCCCCTGGCGTTCATGCAGGTCTTCGGGCAGTCCCGTACCGTCGTCACGAATCTCGATGACCGCTTCGTGCTCGTCGGCTTCCAGTATCAGCGTAATCTCGCTGGCCCGGGCGTGTTTTACGGCGTTGTTGATCGCCTCCTGCACAATACGGTACACATGCGTTGCCGTTTCGTTATCCGAAATCAGGATCGGGTTCTCATGTTGCAGGCTGATTTTTATTCCGCTCTGTGCAGAGACACGCCTGGCAAGCGCCTCCAGGGCACTGACCAGTCCACGCGCATCCATTGGCACGGGTATCAGCCCGTGCGACAGGGTCCGGACATCGGACAGGGCCTGGTCGATGCTGCGGGCCAGCTGCTCGGCGATCTGCTGTTCCTGCGGCGCGGTACCCGCCAGGCGCTTCACCAGGCTGCGCGCCAGCAGCCCCATGCCGGTAAGCTGCTGACCCAGCCCGTCGTGCAGTTCACGGCCAAGTTGATGTTGTTGGCGCCGGGGGATTTCCGCGACTTCATTCTGCAGGTTCTGGTGCTCCTGCATGAGCCCCCACGCCTGTAGTGCAACGGCAGCGACCTCCGGCAGTGCTGCCAGCGTTGCATCGGATTTCACGATATAATCGATCGCGCCGGCCTTCATGGCCTCTACCGCCAGCCCTTCACCGCTCCTGTTGGAAGTGATCAGCACCGGGTAAGGGGCATTGCCACCGGGCGGCAGCAACTCGATACCATCGCCATCCGGCAGTTGCCGGCTGGCGATCACCAGGTCGTATACCCTGCCTTCCAGCGCGCTACGCGCCTGCTGCAGTGTCTCCACCATGCTCAGCCGCATGGCATTTGCCGCCGGGTCCAGCCTGCCATACTGCTCGAACGCCTGCTGAATTTGCTCGCGGTGCCTGGATTCCGGGTCCACCAGCAAAACCGATGGCGGCTCGCCCCTGCCTGTCATGACATTCATCATGCCGGTCGATCCCCTTCTCGCCACGCATACCCGATAATCTCAGTGTAAAACAAAAGGCTGCCTCCTGCCGCGCCTGCGCGCAATTTCCCCCAGGACACTATGGGGGAATCCCCGATAGGCCACGACCGCCGCAAGTAGCATGCTGCATTCAGATAAAAATAACAGCTACAGCCGGTTACAAGGAGGAGGAATCATGACGATTTCCGCACTGAAATCTGATGCAACTCGCGCAGCACGCTTCTCTGGCAATCCCGCACAGGCCCCCGCGGTCCCCGTGCAGGCACTTCACGATGAAGGTGCCTTGCCGTTGTCCGCATCCTGTCATTGCTGCATGCTGAAAAAACGCTGCCCGGGATCCCGCCTGTCTGGCCTGGCAGGTGGCCAGCCTCCCTCCGTTGTGGCTTTCACCCAGACCGTTGGCAAGCGGGAGCACCTGTTTCATGCGGGCGACAAAACTGAAGCCCTGTATATCATCAAGTGCGGCTCGGCCAAACTGTACTTTGTTTCGGAGGATGGCAGAGAACAGGTCGTGAATTTTTACATGCCCGGTGAAGTACTGGGCCTGGATGCACTGGGAAACGGAATGCACCGCACCTCTGCCGTGGTGCTGGAACGCACAACCTTCTGCGTGATCCCGCTCACCTGCCTGGATCGTGTACCCGGATTTCACCACTGTCTTTATGAACTGCTCTCGATGGAACTGGTACGGGACCAGGACATCATCGGGCTTGTCATGAAAAAAGACGCTGAAACCAAAATGGCGAAATTCCTGATCGACCTTTCCCGGCGCTATCGCGACAGGGGGTACTCCGCCACGCGGTTCAACCTGAAAATGAAACGCGGTGAAATCGGCAGCCATCTTGGTATCGCCACGGAAACCGTGAGCCGCATGCTGAGTCGATTCCAGGAGCTTGGCCTGCTGGAGGTTGAACGCTGCTACATCCAGATCTGCGACTTCGACGAGCTGGAAAAACTGTCTGAATGCCCGTCCTCGCCCCACCGGGCCCAGCATTGCCAGGCTGCCGGCTGACCCCTGTCCTGGAACAGGGTCAGCAACGAAATATAATTCCTTTTGCGCTCCGGGAGGGAATATACGTGAACCAGGAAATTCCCGGTTACCGCGCCCCATGAACGTTTCTATCCCGGGCTTCTTCGGGTTAAAATCAGCAGGTCTCTGATCAATTCCTTAACCGTCACTGCGGCTTTCGCCGGCTGTTGCACGGGAAATACTGGTCAAAAACGAACATGAGGAACCCGGACCTTCCTCGTGCGCTTTGGTAAAAGCACCCTGTCAGGCGACTAACGAAGGTAAAGCCATGAACGTTGAAGATATTATGACAACCAATGTACGCACCGTTTCATCCGATAAAAAACTCGGTGAAGTAGTCTCGCTAATGTGTATCTACCGATACAGCGGTATCCCGGTGGTGGATGACGGCAAGCTGGTAGGCACGGTATCAGAAAGCGATGTGCTGGGAAAAATGTTTCCCCGGCTGGAAGACCTGATGGACAACATGTCAACGGTCGATTATGAAGCGCAGATGGACCAGTACAGCGACGTGGTCAACGTTACGGTAAGGGATGTCATGACCCCCGTGGTCATTACAGTAAAACCGGACATGCATATCCTGCAGGCGGCATCCGTAATGGTGGGCAGAAAATTCCGCCGCATCCCGGTTGCCGTTGGTCACAGGCTGCTGGGCATGGTCAGCATGGGTGACGTGCACAAGGCCATCTACCAGAACACGCTGGCCACAAAATTTTAATTGAAACAGATGGCTGCAGTACTACCGGGATAGCCGCGTGAAACCCGAACCCGACACAAATTCACTCGCCCTGGACCGTACGGCGCTTGCCAATGAAAGAACCTATGCGGCGTGGATACGCACCGGTCTGGCCGCACTCGTTACCGGTCTTGGCATCGCCAGGTTCCTGGTGGACAGTATGCCACTCTGGAGTGTCCGGGTAATCGCAGCCATTCTGATCCTGTTCAGCGGAGTCGCTTTCTTTCTGGCCGCGTGGCGTTACGAACATTTGCATGTGGGGATGACACATCTTGATGTCAAAATGATACCCCTTGGCATGGCCAGGCTTTTCAGTTTTGTACTGGTCACCTGCGCCCTGATCGCGCTCATTGGCCTGTGGTATATAGCACCTTCACCGTGAAGTGGCGGGCCGCAAGCTCTCTAACTGCTGTGGTTCCACCGAAAAAGTGCGGCGACGACTATCGACCGCCCTGCCTGCAACCGGAGACGCCCGACTGCACCCCGTCACCCGGCACATTCCCCCAAACATAGATCTCGGTAACTGCCGGCTCGCACTGGCTGCAGCTGCTGCCACAGGACGCGGTCGCCATCCGGCGGTGAACCCTGCCCTTGCGTATCCATACTTCCAGCATCCCGCGCACAGCGTCAGTATCGGCATCGAAATGCAGGGCGATATCGGCCAGCGTGGCCTGTCCGCGTTGTTCAAGATAACGACTGATGTCTGACAGGATCATGCCTCTGCCCTCGCAGATACCTTCGCCCCCGGCTCCCGGTTGCGCCGTCCCCAGCGACGCAGGTTGATGATCAGCAGTGCAAACAGGCCCCACAGCCCGCCCATCCACAGGCCGGATTGTGCGGGGTGAGCGCTCCAGGTAGCAAGCTGGTAAAAACTGACTGCCGTGATATAGGCAATCGATGTCGTCCACGTGGCGACAAACATGGCCCAGGCACGCCCGGCTTCACGCTTGATCGCACCTATGGTAGCGACGCAGGGGAAATACAGCAGGACAAACAGCAGGTAGGCAAAAGCACCGGTCTGGCCATCGAAACGGTGCTGCATGGCGCCAAACACGCCTTGCCGGACGCCCTGTTCCTCGGCCATTACGCGGGTGTCGGAAAGATTGCCCAGGTCCAGGCCGATCGGGTCCAGCAAGGCTTCGCCCAGCACTGCCAGGTTAGCCGGAATGGTTGCTGCAGCATCGCGCAACTGTTTCCAGAAATCGAACCCGGCCGGTTTAGCCCCGGATTCGCTCTCGGCAAGGCCGGTATACAGGTTATCCAGGGTACCAACGACCACTTCCTTGGCCAGCACCCCGGAGATAACACCCACCACCGCCGGCCAGTTGTCCTGCTGTATGCCCATCGGGGCAAACACCGGTACCAGGTACCGGCTGGTGGCACTGAG
>DRLF01000182.1 GCA_011051425.1 Thiolapillus brandeum
AGGTGATGATCGAAGGGCCGGGGCACGTGCCCATGCAGATGATCAAGGAGAGCATGGACAAGGAGCTGCAGGACTGTTTCGAAGCGCCTTTCTACACTCTGGGGCCCCTGGTGACGGATATCGCCCCGGGCTACGACCACATCACCTCGGGCATAGGCGCGGCCCAGATCGGCTGGTATGGCACGGCCATGCTCTGCTACGTGACGCCCAAGGAACACCTGGGCCTGCCCAACAAGGAAGACGTGCGCACGGGCATCATCACTTACAAGCTGGCGGCTCATGCCGCGGATCTGGCCAAGGGCCTGCCGGGCGCCCAGATCCAGGACAATGCCCTGTCAAAAGCGCGTTTCGAATTCCGCTGGGACGATCAGTTCAACCTGTCCCTGGACCCGGATCTGGCGCGGGAATATCACGATGAGACCATGCCCAAGCAGGCCCACAAGGTGGCGCATTTCTGTTCCATGTGCGGGCCTCATTTCTGCTCCATGAAGATCACCCAGGATGTGCGCGAGTATGCCGCCAACCTGGGGGTGGAAGCGGAAAAGGCTCTGGATGAGGGCATGAAAGAGAAGGCCGAGGAGTTCAAACAGCAGGGAGCGGAGATTTACAAGGAGGTGTAGCTTCAGATGCGGTTCCTGCGTCACCGCATCCTACACGTTGCGGCACCCCCGTAGGATGCGGTGAGCTACGAACCGCATCAGCAGGCTCAAACAAAAAGTGTAGGGTCTTGTTGCCCTTCACAC
The DNA here is from genome assembly GCA_011051425.1 of Thiolapillus brandeum. Lineage (GTDB taxonomy): Bacteria > Pseudomonadota > Gammaproteobacteria > Chromatiales > Chromatiaceae > Thiolapillus > Thiolapillus brandeum_A. Next base: position 744 of record DRLF01000182.1, read on the forward strand.
TGGTATTGTTTGGGGGCTGGCGGGCTGCGGTCGATACGCAATGCAGTCAATTCGCCGCCCCAAAGACAGCCGGTATCCAGCGCCCAGGTGTTCTGCGTATGCTGGTAGCCCAGGGTGGACCAGTGACCGAACAGGATGCGGTCGTTCCTGGTGAGCCGGCGGGGGTGCGCAAACCAGGGTATGTATTTCTTTTTCTGGCCCAGGGGTGAGCCCTTCAGTTTCAGCTTCAGTTTGCCTTTTTTGGTCACGAAGCGCAGGCGGGTGAAACAGTTGGTGATGAAACGCAGGCGGTCCATGCCTGTCCGCTCCGGATCCCAGCGGTTGGGCTTGTTGCCGTACATCCGGTCGAAGAAATCCTGATAGTCCGGTCCGCGCAGCACCGCTTCGACTTCCCGGGCGCAGGCCTGGGCCGTGGTCAGGTCCCACTGGGGCGGCAGCCCTGCGTGGATCATGGTGAAATTCAGCTGCTTGTTGTGGTGCATCAGGGGCCGGTGGCGCAGCCAGTGGATGAGCTCATCGCGGTCGGGTGCATCAAGTACCTGGTTCAGGTCGTCGCTGTCCTTGAAGCGCTTGTTGCCGCTGGCCAGCGCAAGCAGATGCAGGTCATGGTTGCCCAGCACGGTGATCGCCCTGTCCCCCAGTGATGAGACGAAGCGCAGTGTATCCAGTGAACGGGGACCCCTGTTGACCAGATCGCCGACAAACCAGAGCCGGTCACTGGCCGGGTCAAACTGCAGGCTGTCGAGCAGCGCCTGCAACTCGTCATAGCAACCCTGAATGTCGCCAATGGCGTATACGGCCATGATGGTCAGTTGATGGTGTTGGGTGTCTGCAGGGAAAAGACGGGGATGGGTGTCAGGAAATGCTCGCCCTGGTCGTCCACCATTTCATAGTCACCTTCCATCGCGCCGACGGGGGTTTCCAGGATTGCGCCGCTGCTGTACTGGTACTGCTGACCAGGCTGCAGATGAGGCTGATCTCCCACCACGCCCTTGCCGCGGACCTCTTCCACCTTGCCATTGGCATCGGTGATGACCCAGTGGCGGTTGAGCAGCTTCGCCGGGACACTGCCCCGGTTGCTGATGGTAATGGTGTATCCGAAAACAAACCGCTCTTCTTCGGGGGCAGATTGTTCTTCGAGAAAGGTGCTTTCCACTTCCACCTGTATCTGATGTTTTGGTGCTTTTGTCATGCGTGCATTATACATCAGGGAAGGGGGTTCCTGTGCAGTTACCGGAGCCACCTTGCGTGGCTCCGGCACACAGGGTCAGAGGTTCTTCTTCAGGAAAGCATCCATCATTTTGTAGAGTTCCAGCTTGTTTTCCTCGCGGCGGAAACCGTGGCCTTCCTTCTTCTTGATGAGCTTGATGTAGGGCTTGCTCAGATCATCGAGTTTGTCCATCAGTTCCTCCGCCTGGGCGATTTCCACGCGCGGGTCGCGGCGGCCGTGGATGATGAACAGCGGGTCGTCAAGATTGGCCAGCAGATTGATGGGCGAGGTCTTCTTCATGCGCGCCTGATCTTTGGGGTCATCGGGGTTGCCGACAGCACGATGGAACCAGGCGGTGAGGGCGCCGGATTCATCATGGTGCCTGTCCGTGTCCCATTCCTCCAGCATATCCAGATCCACCACGCCCACGTAGTTGACGCCGCATTTGTACAGATCAGGGGTCATTGTAAGGCCCGCCATGGTGGCATAACCGCCGTAGCTGGCGCCATAGATGCATACACGCTTGGGATCGGCAATACCCTTGTCAATGGCCCACTTGACGGCATCGGAGATATCGTCCTGCATCTGCAGGCCCCACTGTTTCCAGGCGCCTACCTCAAATTTGTTGCCATAGCCGCCGGAGCCGCGGAAGTTCATCTGCAGCACCGCATAGCCACGGTTGGCGAGGAACTGGACCTCCGGATTCCAACCCCAGATATCCCTTGGGCCGTAGGGGCCACCGTGGGGATGCACGATGAGGGGGATGGCTTTTCCTTCGGCGCCTTTGGGCAGCGTCAGGTAACCGTGGATCAGCAGGCCGTCGCGCGCTTTGTAGCTGATGGGCTTCATGTCCACCATGTCTGCCGGCTTGATGCGTTCGGCAATCTGGGCCAGGTAGGTGAGTTTGAGCTTGGGTTCGGTCTCCAGCAGATAATAGGTGCCAGGGGTCTTGTCGCTGCCTGCAATGACAACAGCTGTCTTTTCGTCTTCGGTGATGCTGGTGATGCGGTTGACAGTATCGGGCAGTGCTTTGTCCAGAGCCTTCTGGATATCGCCGAACTTCTTGTCCAGATAGTGGATATGGGGCTTGTCAGTGACATAACCGATGGCCAACGCCCGATGGTCTTTGGGTGAAAAGTCCGGTCCGCCCACATCCACTTCGTCATGGCCAAATACCAGCTCTTTCTTGCCGGTAGCGGGATCGAGTTTGTAGGCAGCCATACGATCGCGGCCTACTGCAGAAACGATATACAGTGATTTGTTGTCCGGGGTAAAACCTGCGTAACCAGTGCCTTCCTGGCCAAGATGGCTGGTGGCCAGCACTTTCCAGGGGGCATCTTCCGTTTCCCGATACAGCAATTCGCTGCTGGCGTCCGACTTGTCTTTGGCGACGCTCTGCCGCATGGCGATGCGCACCTTGTGATCCCAGTCCATGCCCCATCCCGTGAAATTGCCGGGATTGGAGGTCAGGCGCTTTTTCTTGCCGTTGTAGATGTCCATGCGGTACAGGTCGGGGAATTGCAGTTTCCGGTCATTGCTGGCGACGATGACGTGGCGGTCGTCTTCCCTGAGTCTGTCTACCATACGGGTGTAGCGGGGGATCAGCTGAATGCCCTTGGATGCCTTGGTCAGAACCCTCGGCTTGCTTCCATCTATGTTCACCGCGTTGAGAGCCAGGGACTCGTTGCCGTCCTCTTCCACGTAAAACAGCAGGCGCTCGTTGCTGGCCCACTGGTAGCCGGACACGTCCCGGTGGGTGAGGGATGTCACCGCCAGGGGTTTCATGGTAGACCGGTCGATGACGACCAGATTACGGCTTTCACCGACCGGTGCGATGGCCGCCAGATGCTTGCCATCAGGCGACAGGCTGACCTGGGAAAACTCATAGTTCTTGAAGAAGTACTCGACAGGAAGCTCTTTTGCAGTCGCGGAAAAAGAAAAAAACAGCAGCAGGATGGGCAATAATTTGTGTGTCATTTTTACAACTCTCCTTAGTATTTTATCGATTTATCAGTGGCTTATATGGTGAAGCGCCTTGGTGCCAATGCAAGGGGCATGTTATTGGTGAATTATAATTGCTTCTTTTTGTTGTAATTTTGTTGCATGAGCTGAAAAAACCACTATAAAATGCATCCCATGCGAGTGTTTTACTGCCCGCTAAGGCCAGTGGAGGTCACAATAACAAACTCCATTGCTTTAACCAAATTCTCTAGGAGAAATGTAATGTTCAACAAGCGAAAGACTTTGAGTGCGGCCATTCATCTGGCTTGCAGCGGTGTTGTCGCAACAGGCATATTACTGAGCGGCATGGCTAGCGCTGAAGAAGAGGCTGTCAAGCTTGAGAAAGAAGAAGTTACTGGCTCTCATATCAAGCAGATTGATATCGAAGGCGCCAGCCCTGTAGCGGTCATTTCCCGCGAAGATATCGAACTGAGCGGTCTGCAGTCTGTAGCCGACGTTCTGCGTCAAACGCCCTATAACAGTTTCGGTTCATTCCGCGAAACATCCGGCAATACCTTCCAGTCCCAGTCACTGGTTGATCTGCGGGGTCTGGGTTCCTCCCGTACCCTGGTGCTGATCAACGGTCGCCGGGCGCCGGCTTCTCCCGTTACCGGTGGCACAGGTGTCGACCTGAATATCCTGCCTCTGGCTGCGGTTGAGCGTATTGAAATCCTGAAGGACAGTGCTTCGGCCATCTACGGTTCGGAAGCTATTGGTGGTGTTGTCAACATCATCCTGCGTAAGGACTACGAAGGCGTGGAAGTCGCAGCCACTATCGAACGCCCCAACCTTGATGGCGGAGATGCAAACGGCGGCAGTTTTGCAGCAGGTGGTTCCTACGGAAAAGGCAACTATATCTTTACGCTCGAGCAGCGTAACAAGGACATTATCTACTCCCGCGACCGTCCCTGGTCCAAAGTGAACTATGGCGACGGACAGGATTACCTGACGACGGAAGGCATCAGCATCTTTGGTAACACTGTTTACCACGCCTTTACCGATGGCAGGTTTGAAGTAAAAGGGCCCTGTGAGCCTCCCGTGTATTCCGGTGTGTATGATTACTTTGGCGAAAAGGTCTGTACCTATCCGTACGCCAATGTTTCTGCAGAAACCAATGACATAAAGCGCAGCAATGCATTTCTGTATCTGGATTATGAAGTCAACAATGACACCACTATCTACGCACAGAACCTGATCTCCCGTGTCGAGTCTTTCGGCCGGTATGCGCCTGCAGTTGGTTTCATGTTTGTAGATGCGGATGCTCCGGGCAATCCGTATCCCGGCGAGCCCATCTTCATGTTGCACCGTTTTGCCGCTTTTGGTCCGCGTGACGATACGGCCACCAACTGGCAGTGGGACACCACTCTTGGTGTGAAGGGTACATTGTGGGATGTCGACTATGATGTCTTTGCCCGTTACAACCTCTATGATTCCGACATTATCGGCCGTAACTATATTCTGGACAGCCAGGCTTCCCAGGAAGTACTGGAAGGAAACTACAATTTCCTGGATCCGTTCTCCCAGGATCCGAATCATCTGGCTGCCATGGAGCGTATGCGTCATGACACCTCCAGAGATGTTCAGAACAAGTATTTCAACATGGGCTTCAACCTGACCGGCGAAATGCCTGTAGAATTGGCCGGTGGAGGCATTGGCTGGGCTGCGGGTTACGAGTATCGTGATGAAGACTATCAGGATATCTATGATGCAGAGCGCCGTGCCAGCAACGTCATCGGTTCTTCCGGCGGTTCAAGTGCGGGTGATCGGCAGCAGTGGGCTGCCTATGCAGAATTCCTGTTTCCCGTCATGGATAACCTGGAGCTCAGCGCAGCCCTGCGTTATGACGATTACAGTGATTTCGGCGGTGAGACATCTCCCCAGCTGAAGCTGCGCTGGCAGCCCATCGACAGCCTGGTGCTGCGCGCCAGCTGGAGTGAAGGCTTCCGTGCTCCTGCCATGATCGATCTGTATGCGGCAGGCGCAGAAGACCATCCCTTCGTCAAAGACTGGACCAAGTGTGAACTGAACGGCATTTCTCCCGACCAGTGTCCTAACGAGCAGGTTACTGCACTCGAAGGCGGCAACCCCGACCTCGAAGCGGAGACTTCCGATTCCTGGAACCTGGGTGCCGTTTGGGAGCCTGTGCAGGATCTGGTGCTGGAAGGCAACTACTACAACATCAAGCTGGACAATGTTGTTCAGTCCATCACTCCCCAGACACTGCTCAACTTTGAGCGTGATGGCATTCCCCTGCCTTCCGGTACGAGTATCGACCGTGATGCGAATGGCAACATCATCTTGCTGAAGAGTGTGACAGCCAACGTTGCCACCCGTGAAGTAAGTGGTTTCGATATCAATGCCCACTACCTGTGGGATATCGGTGAATGGGGTGCGCTCAAGCCCGAGATTACCTGGGCGCATATCAACGAGTATCTGTATCAGGGTACGCCGGATGCCAAGAAAGTCGACCTGATTGGCGACTGGGCCCAGCCCCAGGATCGAGTACAGGGCGTTGTTCGCTGGGACGTGAAGGACTTCACCGTTGGATGGATCATCAACTGGACCGCCAGTATGGATGCATCCCCCAACAGCATCGACAGCTATACTCAGC
>DRLF01000183.1 GCA_011051425.1 Thiolapillus brandeum
CAGCAGCTGGCGGTTACCGATGCCCAGGGATTTGTCTGGTCACTGGATCCTGATAGCGGTTCGGCCCGCTGGCGACAGAAGGCCCTGATGAACCGCGGCCTGAGTGCGCCTGCGCTGCAGGGAGACTACACCGTCGTCGGTGATTTCGAAGGTTATCTGCACTGGCTGTCATCGGAAGATGGCGCCATGGCCGCCCGACAGCGCGTGGGTGATGCCATCGTGGCGGCGCCTCTGGTGGTGGATGATGTCCTGTATGTGCTGGCCAGCGATGGTAAACTCACAGCGTTGAGACTGCCGGAATAAATCATGCTTCCCGTTATCGCGCTGGTTGGCCGTCCCAATGTGGGCAAGTCCACTTTGTTCAATCGCCTGACCCGCAGCCGGGATGCCCTGGTTGCGGACCAGCCGGGTCTTACCCGTGACCGTCAGTACGGTGTCGGCCGTATCGGCAACCGTCCGTACGTGGTGGTGGACACGGGCGGCATCAGCGGCGAGCGGGAAGGTGTGGAAGTGCTCATGGACAGGCAGGTACGCCTGGCTATCGAAGAGGCCGACCATGTTTTCTACCTGGTCGATGCCCGCGAGGGGCTGGCCGGAGCAGACGAGCAGATTGCCGCCGAACTGCGCAAGACGGGCAAGCCCATCACCGTGGTGGCGAACAAGTCCGAATCTTTGGACCGTGATGTGGCTGCAGCTGAATTTCATTCCCTGGGACTGGGCGAACCCGTGGCCATTTCCGCCGCACACGGGCGGGGTGTCAAGCCACTGGTCAACAGGGTGCTTGCCGATCTTCCCCCTGAAGAAGAAAATGATGCCGAGGCCGAACAGCGGGGCATACAGATCGCCGTTGTGGGTCGCCCAAATGTCGGTAAATCCACGCTGATCAACCGTTTGCTCGGCGAGGAACGCCTGGTGGCCTTCGACAAGCCCGGCACCACCCGCGACAGCATTCAGGTGCCTTTCGAGCATCAGGGCAGACAATACACCCTTGTGGACACGGCGGGTGTACGGCGCCGTGCCCGCATCGCCGAAGCCATCGAGAAGTTCAGCATCATCAAGACCCTGCAGGCCATGGAACAGGCCAATGTAGTGCTGCTGGTGCTCGATGCCCATCAGGGCATCTCCGAACAGGATGCAACGCTTGCCGGTCATGTGGTGGAGAGCGGCCGGGCGCTGGTGGTGGTCATCAATAAGTGGGATGGCCTGCAGAGTGACGAGCGTGACCGCATCAAGTCCGAACTCGAGCGCAAGCTGCCTTTCCTGTCTTTTGCCGAGGTGCTGTTCATTTCCGCACTGCATGGCACAGGTGTCGGACACCTCATGAAAGCAGTGGATGCCGCCTATCGTGCGGCCACCCGTGATCTGAAAACTTCCGATCTGACCAATATCCTGGAACAGGCGATCATGGAACACCAGCCGCCACTGGTGCGCGGCCGGCGTATCAAGCTGCGTTACGCCCACCAGGGCGGGCAGAACCCGCCTATCATTGTGATCCATGGCAATCAGACCGAATCCGTACCGCTGACCTACCAGCGCTTTCTGGTCAACCGTTTCCGCAAGGCCTTCAAATTATGGGGCACACCGGTCAGGATCGAATTCCGTACCAGTGACAATCCTTTCAAGGGACGTCGCAACAAACTCAACACCCGCCAGCAGCAGAAGCGCCGGCGTATGATGAAACATGTCAAACGAAAGTAGCATCCGTGTTGGTCATGGCTATGATGCCCACCGCTTCGGCTACGGGGATCACGTGGTGCTGGGAGGCGTCACCATTCCTCATGGGCAGGGTCTGATCGCACATTCCGATGGTGACGTACTCATCCATGCCCTGTGCGATGCCCTGCTGGGTGCTGCCGGGCTGGGCGATATCGGCAGGCATTTTCCCGATACTGATCCCGCACTGAAAGACATAGACAGTCGTATCCTGTTGCGCAGGGTTGTCGCAGAACTGCAGCAACGGGGATTCAGGCCGGGCAATGTGGATGTCACTGTCATCGCCCAGAAACCTCGCCTGAGCGCCCATATTCAGGAGATGCAGTCCCGTCTTGCCGATGATCTGGGCCTCGATGCTTCGCAGGTCAACGTCAAGGCCACCACCACCGAAAAAATGGGCTTTACCGGCAGAGGCGAGGGTATTGCCGCCCATGCCGTTGTGCTGATTCATGCCTGATCCCACAGCGGACCTGCCGTTTGCCTGGGGTGGTCCCGCGGGCAGCGGTGTATTGCGGGCGTCTGCCGAAGATTTCCAGGTGGTGGAGGATCTGGGTATAGAACCTTCCGGTTCGGGGGAGCATGTGCTGCTCAAGATCCGCAAACGCAATCTCAATACCGCGGAAGTGGCCACACATATTGCCCGTCTGGCGGGTATTCGCCCGCGTGATGTCAGCTATGCGGGCCTGAAAGACCGGGTGGCGGTGACCACCCAGACCTTTTCGGTGCATCTGCCGGGCAAGGAAGCGCCGGACTGGGCCGAACTGGAAGGCGAGAACCTGCAGGTGCTGGACGCCGTTCGTCATCACCGCAAACTGCGCAGGGGCAGCTTGCGGGGAAATGTCTTCACCTTGCGTGTGCGGCAATTTTCGGGAGATGCAGGTGCCCTGGAAGCACGTCTGCAACAGATCGATGAACAGGGCGTGCCCAATTATTTTGGCGCCCAGCGTTTCGGTCGTGATGGCAACAACCTTCAGCGGGCTCAGGCGCTGTTTGCGGGAGAGATCAAAAAGGTGCGGCGCGACAAGCGCAGTATCTGGCTGTCCGCCGCCCGGTCCTGGCTGTTCAACAAGGTACTGGCGGTACGGGTCTCCGAGGGCACCTGGAACCGGCTGCTGCCGGGTGACGTGATGCAACTGGCAGGAGGGCGAGGGCAATTCCCTGCTGAAGCCGAAGATGACGAACTGGCCTCACGTCTGCGAAACCAGGAAGTGCATGTTACGGGGCCCCTGTACGGCAAAGCCGGCCGGGCGCTGCAACCAGGATCGGCAGCGGGTGAGCTGGAGCAGGCGGTGTTGTCGGCAGAACAGTCGTGGCTGGATGGCCTGCGGCGTTTTGGACTGGAAGCCGACCGCCGTTCCCTGCGGCTGTCGGTGGATGATTTACAGTGGCAGTTGCACAAGGATGAGCTGGAGCTGTGTTTTGGTCTCGCCAGTGGCGGCTATGCCACAGCAGTGGCAAGAGAGTTGTTCCAGTCTGTCTGATGGCTGATTGCTTGTACGGAGTTTGATCAGGCACCACATACTTCACATTTTCACCATTCTTGCGGGGTATTCGACGTGTAGGTTGATGTGCGTCATTTACTCGGGATCCGGCAGGGAATTACGCTGTAATCCATACGTAGGAACCTCAGAGGTGAAATATGAAGTTACTGTCTTTGGCTTGTTCTTTTTTTGCCAGAAACATACCGCAGTTCCTACCAAGGTATTTTGTTTCGATCATATTGTGCCTGGCGTCTGTCAATGTCCTCGCACATTCCAACTATCACGGTGATCAGAGTGCAAAGGGAATCTTGCAGCTGCCTTTTATTGAAAATCGGGGGCAGCTCAAGAATGGACATGTACCGTTTTTTGGTCAGGCTGCTGGTTATGATGTGCAGGTTGGAAGAGCAGGCATCAAGTATGTTGTCCATGGCAGAAAAAACGTACCTTCCTGGTCTATTCGGGAGAATCTCGTTGGTGTCTCTGATCTGCAGGTGGTTGGCGGCAAACCGGCCCCAACCCGCGTCAGCTTTTTTCTTGGCAGACATTCATCATCTTGGGCTTCCAATCTTCCTGCTTATACATCGGTCTCACTGGGAGAACCCGTTAAAGGTATTCATCTGTCACTCCGCTTGAGTGAAGGTGTGGCGGAAAAAATCATTCGTTTGGATTCAGGAAAAGAGATAGAGCAGCTGCGTTTTTCCTTGCACGGTATAGAGAGCCTTGATGTAGACAAGAGAGGGCGACTCCTGCTCAAGAAGGGTTCGGAGTCAGTGCATTTTTCTGCGCCAGTTGCGTTTCAGGAGGTCGCTGGAAAACGGGTTGCGGTTGAAGTCGCTTACCACCTGACCGGAAAAAATGAATATGGCTTTACCCTTGGTGATTTTGATGCCTCATTGCCGGTGACTGTTGATCCCGGTTTGGTTGCCTCCACTTTTTTAGGTGGAGATGGAACCTATGACCGGGGCAATGATATACATCTGGACGCCAGCGGGAATATATATGTGGTCGGCAGTATCAGTTTGCCCTATGGGACTGACTATGATGGATCTTTCCCGATGTTACCGGGAAGCTATGACGATTCTTACAATGGCAGTACAGAAATCTTTATTGCCAAGTTTTCCCCGGATTTGAAAACATTGTTGGCCGTTACCTTTCTGGGGGGATCGAGGAGTGACTGGGGTAATGCATTGGCGATAGCACCCAATGGGGATGTTTTCGTCACGGGAGGGACCTCAGACGGTTCGGTGTTTCCTACCACTACAGGGGCCTACCAGACGTCCGATCAATGGAATGCAAAAAATACCTTCGCCAGTTATATTGCAAGACTGGATGCCAATCTTGGTCAGTTGAAATCTTCTACCCTGTTTGATCTGCAGGCATGGTCCAACACAAACCTTCAAGACATAGCGTTGGACGCATCCGGCAACGTATATGTAGCCGGTTCAACAGATGCTGACGGGCTTCCAGCCGGCGGCTTTGATGTCACGGGAAATGGATGGTCCGATGCGCTTGTTGCGAAACTGTCGAATGATCTTTCCTCTCTGCTGGGCGCTACGTTTCTGGGTGGTGAAGCAGCTGATGAAGCACATTCGATTTCGGTAGATGGGCAGGGGTGGGTTTTTGTTGCGGGAGATACCCTTGCCAGCTACAACAATACAGATGGTGCGACTTATGGCAGTTTTCCGACGACCACGGGTGCCTTCCAGGAAAACCTTTCCGGTTGTCGTCACGCATTTGTTTCCCGTTTTGATAGCAACCTTTCCTCATTGCAGGCTTCTAGTCTTGTCGGACTGCCGGGCTACAACTGTGGCTATTCGAATGGCAGAGGTTATGTGGTGGGGGTTGATCTCTTGCTTGATGGGACAGGAAGGCCTTACCTGGCAGGATGGGCGAACTCCAGTGGTTTACCAATCCGGGGAGGATTTCAGGCCATATACAAAAGCTCACTGAACTACTATGACTTGTTCGTTTTGCGACTCGATGCCACTCTCTCCGACGTACAGGCTGTGACTTATCTGGGGGATACGGGCTCCAGTTGGGACAGTGATTATCCCTCGCCTGATTTGGCGATGGATCCAGAGGGAAATGTATTCATCACTGCGACAGTGGGGTCCGGAAACATGCCTCTGTCTGTGGATGCCTACAATCCGAGTTTCAATCAGGATACCTATTTGTATGCGGCATCGGATGCGTATGTTGCCAAGATGACCCCCGATCTGGACCATCTGTTATACGGTACCTTTCTTGGTGGAAAAGGTTATGACACAGTCCTGGGGCTTGCGGTGGATCCAAATGGCCAGATGCTGGTAACGGGTCAAACTCGGGATACAGGAGATCCGGCAGGTAATTTCCCGACCACGGCGGGTGCTTTCGATACGCATGTGGGTGAAGGCAGGGAAGATGTATTTGTCAGCAAACTGGATATACCCGAAAACCTGGTTGTCAGCGTAAAGGGTCCGACGATCATGATTCCCGGTGAAAGAGCGGACTTTATCCTCACTTACAAGAATGCGCTGAAAACAACAGCGAGAAATGTGGTGATCGTTGTTGACCTGCCCAAGGAACTGGCGTTCGTTACGACCGGTACGGGAGGCACTTTCAATACCACCGGCCGCTGTGACAATCAAATGTACTGGCTAATGGGGGATCTCGCACCCCAGGCCCAGGGTACACTCAGCTTCCGCGTAGAAGTACCTGCAGGTACTCCAAATGGTGATTTTGAAGTGCTGGCGAGAATAGCGGCTGAAAACTACACGTCTTCAACATTCGATGTGTCTGACTATCTCAATGCCACTCCCAGAGAAGTACGTTCCACAATTCAGTTGTCTGCTGGTGAACTCTCCAGTCTGCTTGGTACTCATCTGCATATTGCAAGGTTGCTCGAGTATTCACGCCAGCATGGTTATGTATTTCTCAATAACGCCACCCATACCGTTTTCAATACGGGTGAGGAAACCTGGAGCCTGTATATGCTTGCTCCTGGTGACGGCTCTCCCGCGATCCTGAGTGGTGATGACAATGCCGCCTTGGTCGAAGTGTATCGTGGTGATATCTATACTCTCTTTGATGAGACCGGCGGCTTCGTAAGGGATCAGGTACAGGGTACCCTGGAGCCTTTTGGTTCATGGGCCGACAGTATGGGTTCTTCTCCTGGCTTTTCTGATGCATCGCCTCTCACGGCGGATGCCAGTGGCGGGTTTGCGTACAGCCGCTGTTTGTTCAATTGCTCCCTCAATACGATTCCGGCATTTGCCATGGGTAAGGTTCATTCCATTTATTCCGGATTGAGTTACACGGTTGATTGTGTGAAATGTGCCCAGGCAGCGAAGAATGGTCAGGCGTCAAGCAGTGTTGATTGCGCAAAATGCTTGGCCGGAACGGTGGACAAGGTTGTCAATCTGCCGAAAAAAATACCCGGGATAGGGGATATGGTATCCGTTGCCACTGACCTTGCAAAATGCAAGAGTGATTGTGAGAAGGATCCCAGTAAACATGTGTGTACCAAAGATTCTTATGACTGTAGTTGTTTTGGAAGTTGGCTGTTGAGCCCCTTTACCGAGGGAGTGGTTTGCAAAACCATTTGTAACAAGACAACAGGTACCTATGCTCCAGCATCGAAGACGCTGTACTGTGCAGCTTCAGATGTGTGTGTGGCCGGCAGCTGCAACAGCACCGGATATGAAAGCTGTTGTGTGGAAAAGAAAAAGCGTTGTCCAGACGACAATCCCAGTTGCCGGAAAAACAAGCCCCGCTCAAAGGTTCGCAAGTCTCATGATCCGAACGCCAAACTTGCCTTTCCTGAAGGAGAAATAGCTGCGGGGACGGTCATCAGCTATACCCTTCAATATGAAAATACAGGTGCTGGTGATGCATTGGAGGTATTTCTGGTGGATAAGCTTCCTGAAGAACTGGATCAGTCTACATTGCAGATCCACAATGGAGGAACTTATTCTGCTGATACCCGGCTGTTGATCTGGGAAGTAGGAGACGTGGCAGCAGGAGCAGGCGGTGAAGTCCGTTACGAAGTGGCAGCCAGGACAGATTTGCCTGCAGGTGCGGAAATCGCCAATACTGCCCAAGTGTATTTCCCCAGCGCCAGGGAGATTACGCCGACAAATGTCGTTCTTCATGTGGTGGGCAATGTCGTTGCTCATGACCAAACAATCAACACTACCGCGGGAGTTGCGACAGGCATATTGTTGTCCGGATCTGCGCCTGGTTCACCGGATTATGAACTGCTGACCAAACCTTTACATGGCACGCTCAACGGCACGCCTCCAAATGTGACCTATACTTCCGAGAATCAGTTCAGTGGTGTAGATCGTTTCAGTTTCCGTGTTTTGAGTGGCGCAACTGCCAGTGCCGCGGCGGATGTATTCATCGAAATCGCGCCAGGTACGGATGTTACACCACCTGAGATAAGCGAACGCTGGCCTGCAGATGGAGCCATTGGTATTGGGATTCAGTCCGATCCAATGTCGACTGATCCGGATCAGTATACCCCAGTAGTCTGGGCGCGCTTTTCTGAACCCATGGATCCGGACACAATCACCACCTCAACATTTTCCATGAGTGGCGTGCCCGGTACAGTGAAGTACCGAAGAGAAAACCGCACGGCATTTTTCTCACCTTCTGTACCTTTGGGAGCAGGACAGACTTACACAGTGACTATCGATGGTGTGAAGGATGAGTCCGACAATATGCTAAAAACTGCGGCAACCTGGAGTTTTACCACGGCTGCAGAGGCCAGTATCAGTGTTGGTTATCCTGCTGGACTGAAGTATATGGAGTTCGGTAAGCGGGACGTGTCCAGTAGCAGCAGTCAGCTGGTTGTAGTAAAAAACAAGGGCACGGGAAATTTGCATATTGGGACGATCAGCATCACCGGCAATGCTTTTTCGCTGCCAACCAATCCATGTGCGGGTTTGCAACTGGGGCCGGGCGAAAGCTGCGTGTTCAACATCGTCTTTTCTCCATCATCAACCGGCGCTTATCAAGGCTCAGTCCAGATAAGTACGGATGACCCGCAGTTGCCGGATTATGCTGGCACTATCAAGGGTGAGGCGGCGGAATTTCCTCCAGATGAGTGTTACAA
>DRLF01000184.1 GCA_011051425.1 Thiolapillus brandeum
ATAGATGCCTTCAGCCACGCCTACCTGCCTGGCCGGGAACCATTCACCGATCATGCGGATGCCGATAACGAAACCTGCGCCCACGAAACCCAGGGCGAAACGGGTGGCCAGCAGCATCTGGTAGGAATCGGCCATGGCGAAGAAGAAACAGATGATGCTGGAGATGAACAGCAGGCCGGAGAAAATCAGGCGCGGGCCGTACTTGTCCACCAGCATGCCGATGATGATGCGTGCCGGAATGGTCAGGGCCACGTTGACAATGAGCAGTGCCTTCACTTCCTGTTTGCTCAGGCTGAAGGTTTCCTGGATGGCCGCCAGCAGGGGGGCGTGGTTGAACCACACCATGAACGATAGGAAAAAGGCAAACCAGGTCAGATGCAGGGTTCTGATCTTGCCGCTGAATGAAAACAGGTTGAGTTTGGCTTCCGACATGCGATGCTCCATTGCTTGATTACAACTGTCACGGGTTGACGAAGCATGAACCGTGCCAGTCTGGGCGGCGGAAAGGGCAGGAAGAAAACACTCTCTTTATATGGGTGGCCACCTCCGGACAGGAGTCCGGAATCTGTATAAGAAAATGCTGATACATAATTGTGCTTCGGATGTTCCGGGAGGCACCAAAGTGGTGCGTCTTTTGAGGCTGGTAGTGAAGAAAGCGTTAGTCAATGTGGAAAACAGGCGTAAAAACAATCAGATAATGTCGTTCTAAAATTCTTGGCAAGCTATTTGCAGTACAGGGGGAACAGTTGCAAGCCTGGCCGGTATCGGCCTGTCAGGCGAAAAATATACAAGAGGAAGCCCATGAAAGAACGTCTGGTACTTGTAGGAAATGGCATGGCGGGTGTGCGTACCCTGGAGGAGCTGCTCAAGCTTGCACCGGAGGAATATGACATCACCGTGTTTGGTGCCGAACCTTACCCCAACTACAACCGCATTATGCTTTCCCCGGTACTGGCGGGAGAAAAGACCATCGATGAGATCATTCTCAACGACCGGGAATGGTACGAGAGCAACGGCATCACCCTGCACACTGGGGACCCTGTTGTGGAAATCGACAGGATCAACCGCAGGGTGGTATCGGCATCCGGCATGGAAGTTTCCTATGACCGGCTGCTGCTGGCTACCGGGTCCAATCCCTTCATCATTCCCGTTCCCGGTTCCGATCTTCCCGGTGTCATCGGTTTTCGTGACATCGCCGACGTGGATGCCATGGTCGAAGCGGCAAAGACCGGCAAGAAAGCCGTGGTGATCGGCGGCGGTCTGCTGGGTCTGGAAGCGGCCAACGGGCTGATGATCAACGGCATGGATGTCACCGTGGTGCATCTCATGGACATCCTCATGGAGCGTCAGCTGGACAAGCCTGCAGCCGGGATGCTGCGCAAGTCCCTGGAAGAAAAGGGCATGAAGTTTCTCATGGAAGCCCAGACCGCAGAGGTGCTGGGTGAGGATCATGTCACAGGACTGCGGTTTGCAGACGATGCACAGGGACGTGCAAGTGTCGTGGGAGGCAGGAAGCCGGGAACGACCGAAATAGAAGCCGATCTGGTGGTCATGGCCGTGGGCATACGCCCGGCCATGGATCTGGCGCAGAAGGCCGGCCTGTACTGTGAGCGCGGTGTGGTGGTGAACGACACCATGCAGACCTATGACCCGCGCATCTATGCCGTAGGCGAGTGTGTACAGCACCGTGGCCAGTGTTACGGGCTGGTGGCGCCCCTGTTCGAGCAGGCCAAGGTGGCGGCCAACCATCTGGCGAAGATGGGCATCGCCCGCTACGAGGGCTCGGTGACTTCCACCAAGCTCAAGGTGACAGGCATCGACCTGTTCTCGGCGGGAGAATTCAACGAGGAGGACGGGGATGAAACCCTGGTCCTGCAGGATCCGGCGCAAAATATGTATAAGAAGCTGGTGGTGCGGGACAATCGTATCAAGGGCGCCGTCATGTTCGGCGATACCATGGACGGTACCTGGTACTTCCAACTGCTGCGGGAAGGTACGGACATCTCAGCTTTCCGCAGCACCATACTGTTTGGCCAGCACGACCTGGGTGACGCCGGTCACGGGGATGAGACCCGGGTGGCGGCACTTTCCAGTGACGCTGAAATCTGCGGCTGTAACGGTGTCACCAAGGGCGACATCATCGATGCCATCCAGACCAAGGGTCTGTTCACGCTGGACGACGTGCGTGCGCACACCAAGGCGTCTGCTTCCTGCGGTTCATGCACAGGCCTTGTGGAAGCCATTCTCTCCAGCACCGTGGGTGAGGGTTATGAAGCCAAGCCCAGCAAGAAGCCGGTGTGCGGCTGCACCGAGCATTCCCACGATGACGTGATCCGTGCCATCGCCGAGCACGAGCTGAAAGACATGCCCTCCGTGTTCAGCTTCCTGGAATGGAACACGCCTGATGGCTGCGCCACCTGCCGCCCGGCCCTGAACTACTACCTGCTGGCCCGCTGGCCGGAAGACTACAAGGATGATGCCCAGTCCCGTTTCATCAATGAGCGGGCCCACGGCAACATTCAGAAGGACGGCACCTATTCCGTGGTGCCGCGCATGTTTGGCGGTTTGTGTACGCCTTCCGATCTGCGTGCCATCGCCGATGTCTGTGACAAGTACGAAGTACCGGAGATGAAGGTGACCGGCGGACAGCGTATCGACCTGTTCGGCGTGAAGAAAGAGGACCTGCCGCCCCTGTGGAAGGACCTCACCGATGCCGGTTTCGTTTCCGGCCATGCTTACGGCAAGGCCATGCGTACGGTGAAAACCTGTGCAGGCAAGACCTGGTGCCGTTTCGGCACGCAGAACTCTACCGGCCTGGGCGTAAAGCTCGAAGAGCTGACCTGGGGCTCCTGGATGCCGCACAAGTTCAAGCTGGCCGTGTCCGGCTGCCCGCGCAACTGTGCGGAAGCCACCATCAAGGATTTCGGTGTGGTCTGCGTCGATTCAGGCTATGAGCTGCATATCGGCGGAAACGGTGGTATCAAGGTGAGGGTCACCGACCTGCTGTGCAAGGTGGACACCGAGGAGGAGGTGCTGGAGTATTGTGGCGCCTTTACTCAGATGTACCGTGAAGAAGCGCATTATCTTGAGCGCACCGCACCCTGGGTGGAGCGCGTCGGGCTGGGTCATATAAAGGAGCGTATCCTGGAAGATGAAGCCGAGCGCAAGGCGCTGTACGAACGCTTCAAAGTGGGGCAGAAGGTTGCCCAGGTCGATCCCTGGAAAGCACGTGCAGAAGGTGAAGCCGCCCATGAATTTGAACCCCTGAAAATCAGCGCCTGATTCGGTAGGTCGGGCTTCAGCCCGACAACAGCAGCCACGACGGAGCCATGTCGGACTGAAGTCCGATCTACAGCGGCCAGGTAACGTAGGTCGGGCTTTAGCCCGACAATGGCCCGTGAACCAGGAATGTCGGGTAGAAATCCGACCCACACTATATTTTAGAGAAGTAAAGGAAAGAAACATGAGTGACTGGAAAAAGATTGCCCCTCTGGAAGATATTCCCCGTCTGGGTTCAAGAGTGGTGGAAATCGAAGACGGCAGTATCGCCGTGTTTCGCACCGGTGATGACCAGGTGTTTGCCGTGCGTGATGCCTGTCCGCATAAGAATGGTCCCCTGTCCCAGGGTATTGTGGCCGGTCATACCGTGACCTGCCCCTTGCACAACTGGAAAATCGATCTGGAATCCGGGGAAGCACTGGATCCCGACGAAGGCTGCACCAATACTTATGTCGCCAAGGTGGAAGAAGGCATGGTGTACCTGCAGCTCTGACAGGGCATACGAGAACAAAATATTTTGGAGGAATGAGGCATGTTGGTAAAAGACATAATGACAAAGGGTGCGCGCACCGTCACCGAAGACACTTCTGTTCAGGAAGTGGCTTCGCTGATGTGCCTGTACCGTTTCAGCGGCTTGCCTGTGGTCGAAGGCGACAAACTCATCGGCTTCATCGCAGAGAAGGATGTACTGGCGCAACTGTTTCCCAGCGTCGAGGATGCCATGGAGAGCATGGCCACCATCGATCTGAAGGACAAAGTGGGTGAATACAAATCCACGCTCAGCAAGAAGGTCTCAGACCTGATGACCCGCGGCGCCAAGACCGTAGCGCCCGACATGCCGGTGCTCAAAGCCGCCATCATCATGGCCAACAACCGTTTTCGCCGCATTCCCGTGGAGGAAAACGGCAAGCTGGTGGGCATGTTGAGTCTGGGGGATATCCACAAGGCGATTTTTCATCAGAGTCTGACAGAAGGGTAAGAGCCCTCTCCCCGAACCCTCTCCCGCGCACGGGAAAGGGGTGTCGAGCTCCCTCTCCCCGGGGGAGAGAGTTGGGGAGAGGGGTAACAAACCAACTACAACACAAGTGAGAACGAATGTTATTCGGACGCAGCAAGAAGAACCCGGTCAGGATCGCTGACAAAGGTGTCGTCGAGTGGAAATACGCCGCCTGCGGCTATTGTTCCACCGGCTGTTCCATCGAAGTGGGCCTGAATGCCGAAGGCAAGGCCGTGGCCTCCCGCGGCGTTGCCGATGCGGACGTGAACCGCGGAAAGCTGTGCCTCAAGGGTATCTTCGAACATGAACTGTTCGATTCCGCCGGTCGCGGCTTGGAACCCAAGATCCGTGATCAGTGGCATCAGCCCTGGCAACCCACGGACTGGGATACGGCACTGGACAGAATCCACGATGAAATCCTGCGTATCCAGGAAAAACACGGCAGGGACAGCTTCGCGGTGATTTCCACCGGTCAGATGCTCACAGAGGAGTTTTACACCCTGGGCAAGCTCACCCGCGGACTCATTGGCACCAACAATTATGACGGCAACACCACCCTGTGCATGGCGTCTGCCGTGTCGGGTTACAAGCGTTCCTTCGGCTCCGACGGGCCACCGGGCTGTTATGAGGACTTCGAACACACGGATCTGCTCATCGCCTGGGGCTCCAACCTGCCGGAGCAGCACCCCATCATCTACTGGCGTATGAAGGAAGCCCAGGAAAAGAAGGGCTTCCCTCTCATCGTGGTCGATCCCCGCGTCACCATGCTGGCGCAGAACGCGGACATTCACCTGCCCATCACACCGGGTACGGACGTGGTGCTGCAGAACGCCCTGATGCACGTCATTCTCAAGGAAGGCCTGCAGGACCAGGACTATATCGATGCCAATACCAACGGTTTCGAAGACCTGAAAGCGGAGGTGGAGAAATACGATCCCACGACCGCGGCAAAGATCTGCGGCATCGATGAGGATACCATCCGCCACGTGGCGCGGCGTTTCGCCAGTGCCGGCGCCGCCATGCAGATCTGGACCATGGGCATCAACCAGTCCACCCACGGTTCTGATGGCGTGGTGGGCATCAACAACCTGGCCCTGATCACCGGCAATATCGGCAAGCCCGGTGGCACCAGCCTGTCCATTACCGGTCAGTGCAATGCCATGGGTACCCGGGAATGGTCCTCCTGCTCCGGCCTGCCCAACTACCGTTACCTGGAGATTCCCGAGCATCGCGAGGAGATCGCAAAGTTCTGGAATATCGACGAGGAATTCCTTCCCAGGAAACGCGGCATGTTCCAGACCGATATCTATCACGCCATCGAATCCGGGCAGATCAAGGGCCTGTGGCTCATCGCCACCAACCCCATGTCCTCCCTGCCCAATACTTCGCGCATCCGCAAGGCCATGGAGAAACTGGAATTCTGCGCCGTGCAGGACTGTTACGAGGATACAGAAAGCGCCCAGTATGCCCATGTCTACCTGCCTGCGGGCACCTGGGCGGAAAAGGAAGGCGTGATGACCAACACCGAGCGGCGCATCAACGTGGTCAAACCCATTGCAGAACCTCCCGGACAGGCCAAGCCGGACCTGTGGATCTTCAACCGCATGGCCGAGCGTTTCAACAGGGAGGGCAAGGTGGTTTTTCCGGAAAAGGCTCCGGATATCTTCCTGGAGATGGGACAGCTGTCCGTTGGCCGTTTGTCAGACATATCCGGCATGGATCACGAACTCATCGAAAAGAGCCGGGGCATACAATGGCCCTATACAAAAGATGAAAAGGACAGTGGCCAACCTCCACCGAGGGGCGGCAGGCGGCTGTATACTGAAACGGCAAGCTTCCGTTACGAAGACGGCAGGGCCAAACTGATTCCCCTTCCTTTCATCGACAACAATGAAGTGCCCGATGAAAAGTTTCCCGTGTGGCTCAACACCGGGCGGCTCATCGAGCACTGGCATGGCCGTACCAAGACCGGCAAGATCGGCAACAACAACAAGTACAGCCCCATTCCGTTCATCGAGATCAATCCTGATCTGTGTGCAGAGATGGGCATTCAGCGCGGTGAGTACGTGCGCC
>DRLF01000185.1 GCA_011051425.1 Thiolapillus brandeum
GGTGGCATACACCATCCTGATACGCTTGCTGCCCAGATGACGGCGGATGACCGCCCGGTAGCCTTCGTGAAAAGTGGGTTTGTGGACATAGAATTCGTCGGGCTCCACATTGCCCTGGACGACGTTTTCGCCCAGACCGTAAGCGCCGGTGATGAATACCACATCTTCGAAACCTGTTTCAGTATCGAGGGAGAACATGACCCCGCTTGCGGCCAGGTCGGAGCGCACCATTTTCATGATGCCGATGGACAGGGCCACCTTGAAATGGTCGAAGCCCTGGTCGACGCGATAGTGTATGGCCCGGTCGGTGAACAGGCTGGCGAAGCAGCGGCGGCAGGCATCCAGCAGGGATGCTTCCCCACTGATGTTCAGATAGGTGTCCTGCTGTCCTGCAAAAGAGGCGGTGGGCAAGTCTTCCGCTGTCGCCGAAGAGCGTACGGCCACCGTCAGGCTCTCGCCGTATTGCTCGGTGAGTTTTCCGTAGGCCTGGAGTATTTCAGCCTGCAGATCTTCGGGCAGTCCTGCGCCATAGATGATTTCCCGCGCCTGGGCGCCGCGTCTGGCCAGGTCGTCGACATTTTCCGGATCGAGATTGTCGAGCACCTGGTGCAGCTCATCCCAGGCGTTTGCTTCGTCCAGCATGTAACGGTAAGCGCCCGCGGTAACGGCAAAACCGTTGGGAATCAGGATGCCTTTGGGTGTGAGTTGCTGATACATTTCGCCCAGAGAGGCATTCTTGCCACCAACCAGCGGAACATCGTCGATGCTCAGTTCCTCGAACCAGCGAATGAGATTGCGTGTGTCAGTCATTGTCGTTTTCCATGGCCGGGTCGTATTTACCTTGCCTGGCAAGGCTGTTGAGGCGTGCGCGCTTGAGCAGTGCTTTCTGTGCTTTCTCCCTGTTTTCCGGCTTGCCCAGCCAGGCATGAAGGGCGGGCTGCTGTAGCGCCCGGCCATAGGAGATGCTCAGTTGCCACGGCGCATTTCCCCTGAGCTGATTGATGGCATTCAGGTTGGCGGTGGCTTCTTCCGGTCCCTGGCCGCCGGACAGGAAATTGATGCTGGGCACGGCGGCAGGTACCGCACGCTTCAGGGTGCGCAGGGTGGCTTCGGCCACTTCCTCGGGATCGGCGGTGCGGCAGTCTTTGCCGGGCAGCACCATGTTGGGCTTGAGTATCATGTGTTCTAGGCTGACACCGTGCAGGTGCAGGGCATGGAACACAGAATGCAGCACATGCTCGGTGACACTGGCACAGCGGTCGATGTCATGGTCGCCGTCCATGAGCACCTCGGGTTCCACGATGGGCACCACGCCCATTTCCTGGCATACGGCTGCATAGCGGGCCAGCATCTCGGCGTTGGCATGCCTGCCCATCTGTGTCGGGTTGTGATGGGAGATCGGATAGACCTCACGCCACTTGGCAAAACGTGCGCCCTGTTTCTTGTAGCCTTCCAGCCGGTTGGCCAAGCCGTCCAGCCCGTAGGTGATCAGGTCGCCGGGAGCGCCGGGGAGGGGACCCTTGCCCTTGTCCACCTTGACACCGGGAACGATCTTCTGGGACCAGGCGACTTCGGGCAGGGGAACCTGATTGTCATCCTTTTGAGCCAGAGTCTCCTCGAACAGGATGACGCCGGCGATGTATTTTCCGAGATCCGGTGTATCCAGCAGCAGCGCCCGGTAAGCGCGCCGGTTTTCTTCAGTAGCCTCGACGTTGATGCCGGCGAAGCGCTTGGTAATCGTTGGCAGGCTTTCGTCCGCGGCCAGAATGCCGCGGTGATCGTCTACCATGTCGGCGATGGTCTGCTGTAATTCACTGCTTGTGCTCATGATGTCCTCCTGAATATTTTGCTTGTGGTTTCTTTCACGCTACCTCGGGGAAACAGACCTACAAATTGAAACTGTCTCCCAATGCCGGCATGACGACCTTTGTCTGTTTCAGCAGTCTTGAAAATGACTGCATACTTTTTTCTTCGCCATGTACCAGGTAAGTTGTGGATGGATTGCCGGTTTCCCCGTGCCAGGCCAGCAGTTCCGCCTGGTCTGCATGGGCGGAAAATCCACCGATGGTGTAGATGTCCGCATTGACGGGGAACTCTTCCCCGAATATACGAACCTTTTCGGAACCGTCGATGATGCGCCGGGCCAGTGTGCCTCTGGCGGCGTAACCGACAAAGACAATGCTGTTTCTCTTGTCCCAGATATTGTGTTTCAGGTGGTGGCGGATACGTCCGCCGGTGCACATGCCGGAACCGGCCATGATGATGGCGCCGCCGTCGATCTGGTTGATAGCGATGGATTCCGCTGTTTCACGGGTGAAATGCAGTCCAGGCAGGTTGAAGGGATCATTCCCGTCCTGAGATATTTCCAGCGTTTCTGTGTCGTAGCATTCTGGATGGCGACGGAAGATCTCCGTGGCGGAAATGGCCATGGGGGAATCGAGAAACACATTGATATAGTGCTCGATCTTGCCGTTCTCGGCACCTTCACGCAGGTAATAGAGTATTTCCTGGGCACGTTCCAGGGCAAAGGTGGGAATGATGACATTGCCGCCGCGCCCGATGGTGCTGTTCACCGCGTCGTAAAGTTCGTGGATCGAAGGTTCCAGTTGTTTGTGCAGGCGGTCACCGTAGGTGGTTTCCATGACCACGGTATCGACTTCCGGCGGCGTTGTCGGGCTGCGCAGGATGGCACGGTTGCCACTGTTGCCCAGGTCGCCGGAAAACAGGATGCGGTGCCTGCGACCTTTCTCCTCCAGTTCCAGCACGATGCTGGCAGAACCGAGGATGTGTCCTGCATCGATGAAGGTAGCGCGGATACCCGGTGCGATCTCCAGGGGTTGGTCATAAGAGGCGCGCCGGCCAAAATAGTCCAGGGCGTTGAGAGCGTCCAGTGTGGTATAGAGAGGCTCGATGTCCACATGGCGTTTGCCGGCATGGCGCTTGGCCTTGCGCTGCTGGTAGCGCGCCTCTTCTTCCTGCAGGCCTGCTGCATCCAGCATGACCAGGCGTGCCAGTTCTATGGATGCCGGTGTGGTAATAATTTCCCCCTTGAAGCCGCGCTTGACCAGCAGTGGAATGCGCCCGCAATGATCCAGGTGGGCGTGGGTGAGGAGAAGATAGTCAATGGATTCAGGCTCGAATCCGAAAGGCTTGGCGTTTTCTTCAGCGAGTTCCCGTCCGCCCTGGTACATGCCGCAGTCGACCAATATGCGTTTGCCGGCACATTCCAGCAAATGACAGGACCCGGTCACGCCCTGATCTGCACCGTGAAAAGAGATTTTCATCATTATTGTCCTCAGATTGATTCACAGTAAAATTGATGGTCATGCACTGACAATATTGTCTCCTTACCGTGAAGTGGCCGGACAATCATGCCGGCCGGAAATGTGAAAATGCTTCCTGCTGTCAAATTCTTACGGTAAGTACATCCACTGTCGCACTGTGCAATACGCTGCTGGCTGTTGATCCTGCCAGGCTGAGTATTCCCCGGGCGCCCTGCTGGCCCAGGACAATCAGATCCATGTCGTTCTCAGAAGCATAGTTGGAAATCTCCCTGCCTGCCGAATGTGTGCTTGCCAGTACGTCTGTGGCAATGCCATTTCCCTCCAGCTCGTTTATGGTTTGCTCAAGCTTTGTCTTTGCCTCATCCAGATAAAAGTGCTTGGGATCCGCGTTTTCCGGCGCAATAGAATAGTTGGGAATGTCTTCGGGAAAGTGCTCCAGCACATGCAGTACTGTCAGTTTGGCTCCCGTCAGACCGGCCAGCGCGCTGGCGCGTCGAACCGCCTTGTCTGCAGCCGGAGAGAAATCAGTAGCCGCCAGTATGTTTTTGTAAATGTCCACAGCATACTCCTTGATTTAACTGTCTGTTATCAGCGAATAAAGTATAGAATGATCAGGCAAAGGGGCCTGTCACCTGAATGACAGGCTCCCGATAAATCGCTGGTAAGATATCGTTATCATCAGAGATGATTCATGTTATCTGCAGGAGAATATACATGTTTGAATTCATTCCGGTTTCCGAAGACAACATATTCGCAGTGAGAGTGACGGGAAAAC
>DRLF01000186.1 GCA_011051425.1 Thiolapillus brandeum
GATCGCAGGAACTGGGCATTCTTCGAGCAGCTGCGGGAATACGACCGGGAAAAGATCGCCTGGCCGAAGATGAAGTCCGCCATGCTTTCCCAGCCCCTGTTCGAGTTTTCCGGGGCCTGCCTGGGTTGCGGCGAGACTCCTTACATCCGCCTCGCGACTCAGATGTTCGGTGACCGCATGCTGGTGGCCAATGCCACGGGCTGTTCCTCCATCTATGGCGGAAACCTGCCCACCACGCCTTACACCACCAACCCCGAGGGCAGGGGGCCGGCCTGGTCCAATTCCCTGTTCGAGGACAACGCCGAATTCGGCCTGGGGTTCCGCCTGGCCGTTGACCAGCACCGTCACCAGGCAGAAGTGCTGCTGGCGCAGCTCGGCGATGTGCTGGATACGGCGCTGGTTCAGGAGATACTGTCTGCTGATCAGTCGGATGAGCCCGGTATTTTCCAGCAGCGCCAGCGGGTGGAAAAACTCAAGGAGCAGCTCGCTGCCCTGGACAGGGACAAGGCCAGGCGCCTGCTGTCCATTGCCGACTATCTGGTGAAGAAGAGCGTCTGGATTGTTGGTGGCGACGGCTGGGCCTATGATATTGGCTTCGGTGGTCTGGATCACGCACTGGCGTCCGGCAAGGACATCAACCTGCTGGTTCTCGATACCGAGGTCTACTCCAATACCGGCGGCCAGACTTCCAAGGCGACCCCGCGGGGCGCCGTGGCCAAGTTCTCCGCCGGGGGCAAGGCTGCGCCCAAGAAGGATCTGGGCATGATCGCCATGGCCTACGAGAATGTCTATGTGGCGTCCATTTCCTCCGGTGCAAAGGACGTGCATACGCTGAAGGCACTGATGGAGGCCGAATCCTATCCCGGGCCGTCCATTATCCTGGCTTATTCGCCCTGTATCGCCCATGGTGTGGACATGAGCAACAACCTGCGGCAGCAGAAGCTCGCGGTCAACAGTGGTCACTGGCCCCTGTACCGATATGACCCGAGACGGCGGGAGAAGGGGCTGAACCCCCTGCAGCTCGATTACAAGAAACCGAGTGTGCCGCTCAAGGATTATTATCAGACAGAGGCCCGTTTCGCCATGCTGTGGCGCAGTCATCCCCAGGAGGCCGATACCTTCCTGTCGTTGCAGCAGGAAGCGGTACTGGAAAGATTCCATCACCTGCAGCAGCTGGCCTCATTGCCTGTTGAAGAAGCAGAGGAGACAGCATCATGAATCTGGAAACAACCTATCTGGGATTGAAACTGAAGAACCCGCTGGTACCTTCTGCATCACCGCTGAGCAGGGATCTGGATACTGCCCGGCGGCTCGAGGACGCAGGCGCTGCGGCACTGGTCATGTATTCCCTGTTCGAGGAGGACGTGCTGGCAGAAGAGGAGCAACTGACCGGCCTGATGGATTTCCAGGATCTGGGACATGGCGAGGCAGATACCTATCTTCCCCTGCATCCGGATTACAAGACAGGGCTGGATGAATATCTGGAGCAGTTGCAGGCCCTCAAATCCAGTCTGGATATTCCCGTCGTCGCCAGTCTCAATGGCGCCACGGAAAGTGGCTGGGTAGAGCACGGCAGAGAACTGGAACAGGCCGGGGCGGATGCGCTGGAGCTCAACGTCTATTCCCTGCCTGCGGTGGAAGATTCTGCCGAAGTGGTGGAAGGGCGTTACATCAATATCCTGCGGCAGCTCAAGAGTCACGTGCAGATTCCTGTCACGGTAAAGCTCTCTCCCTATTTCACCTCCCTGGGGTATTTCGTGCGGCAGCTGGAAACGGCCGGTGCGGACGGTGTGGTGCTGTTCAACCGTTTTTACCAGCCAGAGATGAATCTGGATACGCTGGACGTGGAACCACAGCTGCATCTTTCCCAGCCTTATGAATCCCTGCTGCGTATGCACTGGATCGCCCGCCTGTATGACAAGGTAGGCCTGTCTCTGGCGGCTACCGGTGGAATCCACGGTGCCCAGCAGGTGCTGAAAATGCTTCTGGCCGGTGCCAGTGTGGCGCATGTCTGTGCTGTCCTGCTGCAGCGTGGCCCGGAAGTGATCGGGGAAATTCTGCAGGATATGACCCAGTGGATGGAAGAGAAGGAGTACGAGTCTGTCAATCAGCTCATGGGCAGTGCCTGCCAGGTCAATGCCATCGATCCGGAAGCCTGGGACAGGATGAATTATATCAAGACCCTGCGCAGCTGAAGCTGACCACCAGCAACGACTAGAACCGTATCCTGACGCAATATTCAAAGATGCAGGGGCTGCTGGTCGAATTTGTCCTCAAGGAGTGGCTGCTGGTCTTTTCCGGTGCCGGGTTCATACTGACTTCCATTTTTACCGGGACTCTTCCATCGTATTCTGCGGAAGAGTTTCAGGTGCTGTTTATCCTGTGCACGCTGTTTCTGGCAGTCAAGGGGCTGGAAGGCTGCGGGTTGATCACCCGTTTTTCCCTGGCACTTGAGCGGGGCAGGGCGATCCCGCTGAAGCTGGTGGCCGGCACGTTTTTCCTTTCCATGGTGGTGACCAACGATGTCGCCCTGATTCTGGTCGTGCCGCTCACGTTGATGCTGAGTATCGACCGCAAGGGTGTGCTGGTCATACTGGAAGCGCTTTCAGCCAATGCGGGGTCGGCACTGACCCCCTTTGGCAATCCTCAGAATCTTTTCATCTACTGGTTCTATGATCTGCATCCGCTGGAATTCATCGCATCCATTGCGCCCTTTTCATTGTTTTTCCTGATCCTGCTGGGTGCCGTTTCCTTCGCTGTCAAGGTTAGGAGTACCGGCGTGCCGGTCTCTTCTGCAAAACTGGTTCTCAGCAAAGCCTGTATCTACGGTATGCTGCTTCTCATCGTGCTGTTGACGGTGCTGCATGTGTTGCCAGTGATGGCGGGCTGGCTTGTGGTGGCCTACGTGCTGTTGTTTGACCGCAAAACCCTGCGCATCGACTATGCGCTGCTGTTCAGTTTTTTCTTCTTTTTCGGGCTGGCCAACAACATGAAGATTCTTCTGGCTTCTGAGCTGGCCAACCCGGGGCATGTATTCCTGTTTTCCGCACTGGCCAGCCAGGTGATGAGCAATGTGCCCGCAGCCCTGCTGTTCGCGAAATTCACCTCTAACTGGGACGCACTGCTCTGGGGCACCAATGTGGGAGGTTTTGGCAGTCTGTTCGGTTCACTGGCGAACCTCATTGCCTACAAACTCTATATCGCAGACGAAAATACCAGTGATGGCCTCAAATTCACCTTCAGGTTCCTTGCAATGGGATACGCTGCGTTCTTCCTGTCGACCGGCCTGTACGTTGCATTGCGGGGATCATCCTGGGGATGACACGGCAGGGATTTAGCCGGAAATGCCCGACGGCGTGATTTATGTCAGAATCTGTTGTCGCCAACCAGCTGATATGAAACCGTGATCATGGGTTATCTTCTGACCAAACTGTTGCCGCTCTTCGTGTATCCCCTGGGATTGTCCCTGGTGCTGGTGCTGATGGCTTTGCTCCTGCTGTGGCAGGACCGCAAGCGAGCGGCCAAGGTGCTTCTGGCTGTAGTCGCTGTCATCCTCTGGGTCAGCTCCACGCCACGTTTCTCGAACTGGATAGCGGGTACGCTGGAGCGTGATTATCAGCCCCTGAGTGCAGATGCACTCCCGAATGCCGGCGCCATCGTGCTGCTGGGTGGCATGACCCACGGTATCGTGCCAGGAACCGGTAATGCAGATCTTTCCGGAGAGGTGGACAGGCTGTTATACGCGGCATCCCTGTACAAGGCCGGCAGGGCACCCCTTTTGCTGCTCGCCGGGGGAAATGCGAAAGGCTATGAACCCGAGGCGGTGTCCATGAGGAAGGTCCTTGTTACGCTTGGCGTTCCTCGAAAAGCCATGCTGCTGGAAGCCAGGAGTCGCAACACCCGGCAGAATGCCAAATACGCGGCGCAGATCCTCAGGCAGCGGGGAATCAGCAGGATCATCCTGGTGACATCGGCCTACCACATGGGCAGAGCGCTGTTTGAATTTCAGCAACAGGGTCTGGAGGAGTATCCGGCGGCAACAGACTATCAGGTCGTGGAAGGCCC
>DRLF01000187.1 GCA_011051425.1 Thiolapillus brandeum
ACCCGTGGCCACCAGCGGCAGGCCGTGTTTTTCTGCCGCTGCCTGCCATTGCTGCAAATACTGCTCATCCCCGCCTTCCCGCAGCAGGTTGACCGCCAGCCAGCCCCGTCCGGAGAAAGCCCGCCCGAACCACTGCAACCCGGCACCGTCCCATGACAGTTCCCGGGGTGGAATGAACAGGGCCAGGCAATCCGGCAGACTGTTTTCCAGGTCTTTTCGGTACAGTTCATAGGCACCCTTGGCCGCCTGGCGCCTGCCCCGGGTGATCAGCCTGCACAGCTGCGTATAACCGTGGCGGTTGGTGGCCAGCAGCACCAGCCGCGGACCATCGTCCAGGCGCAGCTCCGTGCCGATGATCAGCTTCAGGCCCACGCGCTTCGCCTGCTCATGGGCGCGCACCACCCCGGCCAGGCTGCACTCATCGGTGATCGCCAGAGCGGTATAACCCTGCTCCTGCGCCCGGCTTACCAGTTCTTCCGGGCGGGAAGCGCCCCGCAGGAAGCTGTAGTTGGAAATGCAGTGCAGTTCGGCGTAGGGCATCAGTCGAAAAAACCTTGCAGGAACCACCTGCCGCTGCGCCGGTCCCGGTAGATCCACAGTTGCTGCCCGGAGGAATTGCTGGCCCGGTAATAATCCCGCGCCACGTCCGCATCGTCCCACCAGCCGCTTTCAATACGCTGGGAAAACACCTGCAGCCGCAGCTCACCCCGGTAACAGGGACGGCCCCGGCGCACCAGCAGGGACTGGGGTTTTGGCAATAGCCAGATGGGCTGATGCCCGTGGCTGACGGAAACAGCACACCTATCCCCGGCCTTTTCCAGAGGCTCGCAATAGCGCCAGGCGTGCTCCGGACGGTGATCAGGGTGCACCTGTATGCCCTGCACCGCCTCGCTGCCCATGCGCGCGCGCAGGCGTTCCAGAAAGCTGTTGTCCTGCGCCCCGGCGCCGCTGTCGAACAGATCGCCGGCCTGCTCCTGAAATGCCTGCCAGTCATCCACCCGCAGCACCATTTCCACCACGGCTTCCGGCAGACTGAGGCGCTCCAGGGACTGGCGGAAGATCTCCAGCATGTACTCCACCTCCCGGCCGGGGGCGAGCATGCCCTGGGCCAGCGGCGTGGGCGGGGCATCCCGGTGCAGGAACTGCCATTGCAGCCGTTGCGCCGCGCCATCACGGCCGCGCAGGAAACCGCACAGGGATTCCACCAGGCGACGGGCGGGAAACAGCAGGGCGCTGGCCTGGCCGATCTCGTGCAACAGCAGCAGCCGCTGTTCGAAGATTTCCGGCGGCTGCCACAGAGGACGGGGATCGGGCACCCGGCCCAGCAGGCGGTCCAGCAGCAGCACGAATTCCGGTTCCACCCGTCGCGCCAGTTCCGGCCGGGGAAGCCGCAGGCAATCACCGATACTGGACAGGCCGATGCCCTGCATCAGTTCCAGCACCTGGCGCCTGCGGGTCAGGCGCTGCAGGGGAATATCCGCCAGCTGTCCGGGCAACTGCCCGGGATCGGTGATGCGGGCCTTCGGCCGGTAACGCGCCAGCAGCGCGGCGGCCGAAGGCGAAGGTGCCAGCGCCCAGTGCTGCAGGTCGGCAGCCGCTGGCTGTTCCTGTTGCATCCGTTCCAGCAGGGAAGAAAAGCCGCCGAACAGCTTCAGGCTGGCACCCACTTCCAGCAGCATCAGCAAGGGATCGAAACTGATGCGCGAGCTGTATTGCCAGGCCCAGCCCGCCAGCGCTTCCAGCTGCTGCTGCTCGCGCGCCCTGTCCCGCTCGCGCACCTGCAGACTGCTCAACAGGGACAGGGCGGTGTTCAGAGGCATGCCGGCATGAATGCCCTGCGCCCGTGCCAGCTCATTGCAGCGGTCGATCAGATCCCGGCCTTTTTCCCGGCGGGTCACCGCCAGCGGCACGGTCTGCTCCCCGGCAAAGATGCTCAGGGGCAGCTGTGGAAAATAGAAACCTAGCCAGAGCATGACAGGTGCAGGGGCTTTCCGCCCCAGCCCGCACGACGCTTGAGCACCTGCACCTGCAAGCCATCACCTGCCGGCGTGACCTGCAGGCGCAAAGCCGCCATGGAAGCCTGCTGGCGCTGCTGCAGGGGCCGGAACAGGATGCCCATGCAGTTGCTTTCTTCCGCCGCCAGTTGCAGGCGCCGGATGCGCGCGGCGGAAACCCGCTCCACCCACAGCAGCACCAGGGAGCAGTTTCCCGAACGCAGCGCCTGCTCCGCCGCCCACAGGCTCTGCTCCGTATCGCGCACTTTCACCAGCAGCACCCTGGCGATGTTCACCTGCCGCGCTTCCAGCGCTGGCGCATAGGGAACATGGGGCGGATTCACCCAGGTCAACCACTGTTGCTGCCGGCTCAGTTCCGCCAGCAGCGGCAGCAACAGGGAAAATCCCAGCCCCTGCGGTGAAAAGATTTCACTCAGCGCCCCCCCTGGCCAGCCACCTCCTGTCTGTTCATCCAGCGAAGGAAAGCCGCTGGTGATCACCGCCGCCGACGCCCGCCCAGCCGAAGAACCCCGCCAGACCACCCCCTGGCGCAGCAATACGGCAAGCTCAGTTTTTACTTCTGCATTCATTGTTCCGATAGTGCTCCGTCAGCCCAGATAGAGAACCAATATAGAACAATTGCAGCAAAAAAACACCCCCCGATCTATTTTTTCAGTGGCCCGGAAAATACATCGTACTGAATATTCTGGATTTCTCCTTTCCAGACAATTTCCAGACGTTCATCGACATACCAGCCCACCTCACCATAGGCAGGGACATGGATGCCCGACATGACCCGATAATCATCGAAACGCCCCTCCCAGGGGAGCTGCCGGTACTCGCCACCGATATGCGCAAACCGGCCGGGCGTATAGATACTACTGACTTCCCCTGTGTCACTGAAACGAAATTCCAGGGAAACGCAGAGATCGTTCACACACAGGGTCGCCAGGGCCGAGTGGTTGTCGATGGCTGTCCATGTCACGCCAGACTGGGGCAACAGCGCGGTAGGACACCATACCGCCTCCGCCAGATAGCGATGCAGCGCTCCGGCATTCAGCTCCGGCGTTCCTTTTTCCGCAGCAAGAGGCAGGACAGACAGGAGACTGAGCCGCCCCGAGCCGATGCCGGCAATACTGCTGTCCAGCACACGGACATACACGCCAAGGGGCAGCTTTATCCGCGCATTCCACACAAAGCCCCTTGCCGCTGGCACAATCGTTTCCTGCGCATCGAAGGAAAGCCACTTGCCACTCTTTGGCGTGGTTCGCAGCATGCCGGATTGATGCATCACCGCCTTGCCGATCAGATACTGCCCTTCCGGCAACACACGGGTGAAATAGCGGAAAACAGGCGGAGGGAGTGCTGCCAGTGATGAAAAATCCACGGCTTCCGGCGGCAAACCGGCTGCCTTGTCGATCAGGATTTTCAGCAGTGCGTCGATTTGGCTGCGCTCATACATGCGGGCAATCACAAAGAGCAGCACAACGCCCGCACCAACAACAGCTGTAATCAAAGCCACCTGTTCAATCCTGTCTCTCTGTTTCTCCTCCGGCCATGATAACAGCAGCTTTCTATTCCAGATGCCCACCCACGATGAGCGGCATCATCCAGTAGTGGACATCACTGCCCCTGAACTGCTGCTTGAGACGGCCCAGCAGTTCACAGGCGGCTTTCTGCGGCATATGGGTCTGCACCATCCAGCCCTTGCGATAACCTGCCACCTTTTCTGCCGCACTCATGCTGTGTTCGGAACCGCCATGACCGTTCACGGGCAGGCTGATAAAGCCCTCCACTTCCGGTTGCTCCAGCAGCCAGTCCACCAGCATGTCGGACAAGGCCGGTGGCAGCACCAGGGTGAGCAGCGCTTCGTTCTCTTCTTCCTGAATATCGTCCAGTCGGGTTGCATTCATGAGGTCTTCTCCTGGGCAAAGGCAAAGCGGCGATAGAGGATGGGCAGCAGGATCAAAGTCAGCAGGGTGGCCGAGATCAGGCCGCCGATGACCACGATAGCCAGGGGACGCTGGATCTCGGAACCCGGCCCTGTGGCAAACAGCAGGGGCACCAGACCGAAGGCGGCAATGCTGGCAGTCATGAGTACGGGACGCAAGCGGCGCCTGGCCCCTTCCACCACGACTTCCTGCAGGCACTTGCCCATGGCGTGCAGCTGGTTGAAGTAGGTCACCATGACCACACCGTTGAGTACCGCAATGCCCAGCAGGGCGATGAACCCCACGGAGGCCGGTACGGACAGGTATTCCCCGGTGATCCACAACCCCACGATGCCGCCGATCATGGCAAAGGGAATGTTGGACAGCACCAGCACCGCCTGCCGCGCCGAGCGGAAGGTGGAAAACAGGATCAGGAAGATCAGGCCGATGGCTACGGGCACCACAATGGACAGGCGCTGGGCAGCACGCTGCTGGTTCTCAAACTCGCCGCCCCACTCCAGGTAGAAGCCGGTGGGCAGTTTCACCTTGTCGGCCACCTGCTGCCTGGCGTCTTCCACGAAACTCACGAGGTCACGACCGGAA
The DNA here is from genome assembly GCA_011051425.1 of Thiolapillus brandeum. Taxonomy (GTDB): domain Bacteria; phylum Pseudomonadota; class Gammaproteobacteria; order Chromatiales; family Chromatiaceae; genus Thiolapillus; species Thiolapillus brandeum_A. The sequence continues at coordinate 4,529 of DRLF01000187.1, forward strand.
ACATTGGCAATGACCACGGACATGCGTTTGCCCTTCTCCCGCTGCACAGACACCGGACCTTCGCTACGCTCCATCTTCACCAGGCTGGAAAGAGCCACCCGCCGTCCGTCGGGCAGCGCCAGGTGCAGGCCGGCAAAGGTGGCGGAAGAATTACGCAGGCTTTCCGGCCCCTTGATCACCAGGGGTATCCGCCGGGTGCCTTCATACACGGTACCCAGGCGCAGGCCCTCGATCTGCGCGCGCAGAGTGTCTTCCAGGGTGTCCACATCCAGGCCCAGACGACCGGCGGCAAGACGATCGACCACCAGCTTGAAATACTGGGCACCCTCGTTGCGTGGTGTATAGACATCGGACGCGCCATCGATCTGCTGGATGACCCTGACCACCGCGTCGGCCGTGCTGTTCAGCTCATCCTGGCTTTCACCGAAGATCTTGATGGCCAGGTCACCGCGCACACCGGTGAGCATTTCCGAGACGCGCATCTCGATAGGCTGGGTGAAAGCATAGGCCACACCCGGGAAGTCCTTGAGCACATCACGAATCTTTTCCTTGAGCGCCTCCTTGTCCGGCACTGTCCATTCTTCCACCGGCCTGAGCACCAGGAAGCTGTCAGTTTCGTTCAGGCCCATGGGATCCAGCCCCAGCTCATCCGACCCCGTACGGGCGATGACGCTGGTCACCTCCGGCACACGTTTTATCAGCTCGCGCTGCACCGCCATGTCGATCTTCAGGGACTGTTCCAGGTTGATGGAAGGCAGTTTTTCCAGCTGCACGATGAGATCACCCTCATCCATGGTGGGCATGAAAGTCTTGCCCACCTGGGTATAGAGGAAGCCTGCACCCACCAGGATGGCCAATGCCACGGCAACCACGATCTTCACATGGTTCAGACACCAGGCCAGTACCGGCGTATAGACTTTCTGCAGCAGGCGCACCAGCCAGGGATCCTCATGGGAGACCTTGCCCAGCAGATAGGAGGCAAATACGGGAATGACCGTGAGCGACAGCAGCAATGAACCCGAAAGTGCGAACACGATGGTCAGCGCCACGGGAATGAACAGCTTGCCTTCCAGCCCCTGCAGCGTGAGCAATGGCAGGAACACGATGATGATAATGAGTATGCCCGCGGTCATGGGCACGGCAACTTCCCGCGCCGCACGATAGATGAGGTGCATGCGCGGCAGGCGGCTCTCACCCTTGTGGGCCAGATGGGTGATGATATTTTCCACGACCACGACGGCAGCATCCACGAGCATGCCAATAGCGATGGCCAGTCCTCCCAGGGACATGAGATTGGCAGACATGCTGAACTGCTGCATCATGATGAAGGTCACCAGCGCCGCCAGGGGCAGCACCAGTGCCACGGTAAGGGCCGCACGCAGATTACCCAGAAACAGCAGCAACAGGATGACCACCAGCACGATGGCTTCGCCCAGGGCCTTGGTGACCGTGCCCACGGCCTGGGAAACCAGCTTGCCCCGGTCGTAGAACACATTGATTTTCACGCCCTCGGGAAGTCCGGGAGCCAGCTCTTCGAGTTTGCTGCGCACACCCCTGACCAGCTCTCCGGCATTGGCACCACGAAGCCCCAGCACAAGGCCTTCCACAGCTTCACCTTTGCCATCCTTGGTGACGGCACCATAGCGGGTAAGTGAGCCGATATGCACTTCAGCCACGTCACCCAGACGCACAGGCTGTGTGGGATCGGGCCGCACCACGATATTGCGTATATCTTCCAGTTTGGTGATCGCGCCTTCCGTACGCACCACCAACACTTCTTCACCATCGTTGAGACGGCCCGCACCGTCGTTGCGGTTGTTCATCTCCAGCGCATCGCGCAGCCGGGTCAGACTGATGCCGCGCGCGGTCATGCGGGCATTGTCCGGCACTACTTCGAAGGTGCGCACCAGACCACCCAGTGAATTGACATCCGCCACGCCGGGCACCGTGCGCAAAGCGGGCCGGATCACCCAGTCAAGCAAATCCCGGCGTGCACGCAGATCCAGATCGCCGCCATCCACAGAGAACATGAACATCTCTCCCAGAGGCGTTGTCAGGGGGGCGATACCGCCCTGAATATCGGCAGGCAGATCATCCCAGATGCCGGACAGACGCTCCGATACCTGCTGGCGCGCCCAGTAGACGTCCGTGCCTTCCTCGAAGTCCACGGTAATATCAGCCAGCGCATACTTGGTGATGGAACGCAGCATGTTCATGTTGGGTATGCCCAGCATTTCCACTTCCACGGGAGCGGTGATACGTGACTCCACTTCTTCCGGCGTCATGCCCGGCGCCTTGATGATCACCTTCACCTGGGTGGTGGAAACATCGGGAAAGGCATCGATGGGCGTCTTCTGGAAGGCCACCCAGCCACCACCGGCCAGGAGTACCACGACCAGCAGCATGAGCAGGCGCTGGGTGAGCGCAAACTGTATGAGGCGCGCCAGCATCAGCCTTCCCCTTCCAGCCAGGCTGCCTTGAGGGCGGCAGTGCCGCTCACGGCTACATTGTCACCTGCTTTGAGATTTCCCTTGATAATGAGTGCATCGGCTTCTTCAGCGCTGATGGAAACTTCCACGGGCTGGAAGCCTGCACTTCGACCCACCATCACCCAGGTCTTGCCATCCACACGCAACAATGCCTGCCGGGGCACACGCCAGGCCTTCTTGTCGCCCGCCTGGGCAAGCTGGGCCTCGACGAACTGTCCGGGTCGCAGGACGCTCCCAGCGTTGGGAATTTCCGCACGCACCAGCACGCCCTGGTCTTCACCGTGGATCATGCTGCCGATGGTGATGACCTTCCCTTCAACAGAGAATTTCGGCACCCTGACTGCCGTGCCAACGGCGATATCACGCAGCTGTTCCAGGGGAACCTGTATCTCCAGCCACAGGGGATCGAGCCGTCCGATACGGTAGATGGGGCTGGCCATTTCCACCCGCTGTCCGGGCATGGCCAGCTGCGCCAGGATCACACCATCCAGAGGGGAACGCACCACGAGATTGGCGGAAAGCTTGTGTTTCTTTTCCAGCTCATCGATGGCGGTCTGCCCCATCCCCGCCAGGAGGAGCGCCTGCTGACGCTGGTCCACTTCGGTACGCGCCTGCATGTAGCGGGCACGGGTTTCCAGAAAGCGCCGATCGGCGATGATGCCTTCCGCCTTCAACTGCTTGTCCCGGTTCAGTTCGGCGCGGGACAAGCCCAGGCGGCTGCGCGCTTCCAGGTACAGTCGCTGTTCTTCCACCAGCTTGGGGCTCTGGATCACGGCAAGGACCTGGCCCTTGTGTACCGGCTCGCCTTCGGCGACTTTCAGTACACTGAGCAGTCCTTCCTGAGGTGCACTGACCACCATGAGCTGGGCATTGGGCACTCTGACCTTTGCAGGATAGGTACTGCCCCAGGCCCGGGTAACAGGTTCCACGGCAATCGTGCTTATACCCAGCGCCTGCTGTTGTGCAGGTTCGATTGTCACCAGTGGTGCAGCATGGAGACTGGCTGTAAACAGCAGGGCCATGCCCAGCAAAGTCTTTTTCATTGTGGGATCACTCCGGATAGATGATTCTGTTGCGCCATGGCAAATTGTTTTTCCAGCTTGCGTATCTGCAGATCTTTTTCTGCCCGTGCTGCCTGCTGCTGCGCCAACAACAACTGGTAGAGATCCATCTCCCCCAGCTCGAAAGCGCGACGGGCCAGTTTCAGGCGCGCATGAGAAAATTCATTTTTCTTTTCCGCCAACACCAGCAACTGCGTCGCTTTCGCCACGTTTTGCGCCGCATTGGCAATCTTCAGTTCGAGTTCACGCTTCAGCAGGGCTGCCTCGGCTTCTACGCCGGTCAGCTCTGCTTCAGCTTCAGCAATCGCCGGTGCTGCGTGGGAACCTGTGCCGAAAGGGATGCTCAATTCGATACCCAGAGAATCTGTGTATTCCTCGCCCCGCATGCCCCGGTCACGTTTGGCATAGAGAGATACCACTGGCGCAGCCCGGCGCTGCAGGCGGGTATCGTTGACCTTAGCCAGTGCTGTACCGGTTTGTGCCAGCGCCGATCGCAGCTGGGGATGTTGTGCAAGATCCGGCGGATTTCCGCTCCTGTTGAACTGCTCGAGATCATCCGGCAGTTCATGCACTCCGGTGTAGTTGAACCAGGCCAGCCTGGCCTGCTGCTGACCGCTGACTGCTTCCTGATAAACCGCTTCGGTCTCCACCACATCCTGCTGCGCAAGCAGCAGATCGTTGCACGTCAGCTCCCCTGCCCTGAAGCGATGCGCAATATCTTTTTCCAGCGCACGGGCAGCCGCCCATTGCTTCAGCGCCTGCTTTACCTCTGCCCCGGCGATACGCAACCGCCAGGCACGATCCAACACTTCCCCGGCCACTTCCCAGGTGAGGCGCTGCAACGCCATGTCTGCCTGACTGCCCAGATTGTCTGCAATGGCGCGGCGCGCATTCCGTTGCCCGGGAAGCCATACCGGCACTGAAACACCCGCGACATATTCTTCGTAACCGAAATCACTGCCCATGGGATCACCCGCCACGGACAGACCGACCGACGGGTCTCCGCTGAACAGGCTGTCCGACTGCAGCCTGTAACCGGCTTCCACTTTGCGCAGGGCCTGGTGCCGGGAGTACTGCGGGTTGCGCTCGACGGAAGCCTGCACGGTTTCTGCCAGGCTGCCAGCCTGGGTTGCCGGTGCCAGGCACAGCAACAGCAGGGCAATTTGTATAGAATGTCTCGTGTTTCCAGTGTTCATCAATGGTCTCGATTTCAAGGCGGCTTCGGACGATAACGGCGCAGTTTACCGATGCTTCCTGAAACCAAGCTGAAAACGGAAGAAAGCTGACGATTCAGCTTCGGTTCAGTTCCACCTGATAAGCTGCAATGCATGCGTTATATTGTTTCCGGAATCCTGTTGCTGGCCCTGTTGCTCGGGCTGTTGGCCCTGTGGATGGCCAACAGGCAATGGCACGATTACGAGAAAGAAGGAAAGCCAGCCTCACCGATGGCCGTACGCCCCCTGGAAAAAAAGGATAAGGACCCCCTGCCCCTGCAAACCATCATCGGGCGGCTGCAGTTGCCCAAAGGCACCCGCATCCTCGAGATCGAGCGTGAACACCGCAGCCACATCATGCACTATGAGTTTGAACTGGTGACGGCTGAAGGCAGATTCTACGAACTGCACGTCGATCCCTATACTGCGGAAATCGTTGAGCGGGAGAAAAAAGATTGAGGCTGTTGCTGGCTGAAGACGATGCCACGCTGGTCACGGACCTGGCGCCGGAACTGCGCCAGGCAGGTTATGCCGTGGACCATGCCGCAGATGGCCGCGAAGCCCTGTTTCTGGGTGAAACGGAACATTACGATCTGGTCATACTGGATCTGGGACTCCCGCTCGTGAACGGGCTGGACGTATTGGCTCAATGGCGGGAACAGGACCTGAAAATGCCCGTGCTCATTCTCACCGCGCGGGACAGCTGGCGGGAAAAGGTGGATGGCCTGAAAGCCGGCGCTGATGACTACCTCACCAAGCCTTTCCACTTCGAAGAACTGCTGGCCAGGCTGCAAGCTTTACTGCGCCGCAGTCACGACAGGCTGACGACACAACTGCATGCCGACGGTCTGAGCCTGGACGAAGAGCACCAGCAAATCATCCTGGATGATGGCTCTTCCCTGCCTCTGACAGGAACAGAATTCAGGCTGCTGCGCTATTTCATGATGAATCCCGACAAACCGCTTTCCAAGACACGGCTTACAGAACATGTCTACGAGCAGGACTTTGACCGCGACAGCAACCTCATCGAGGTCTACGTCCGCCGCCTGCGGGAAAAAATCGGTAAGGAACGTATCGAAACCCGGCGAGGACAGGGCTATGTCTTCAAGGGCTGATAACCGCGGTTCCCTGGAAAACGCCCTTAGCCGGACCATGGGCAGCCTGCTGCTGGTGGTGCTCCTGATGCTGCTGGGCATCGCTGCCTGGATCGGGAGGGAGAGCGCCATACAGTTTGCCCTGTCCCGTCTCCATCACGATGCCGAAGCCATCCTCAGCAGTATGGACATGACACAGCGCAAAGTGGTCCGGTCATTGCCACCCATCTATACCCAGCCCCTGTCGGGTCACTATTACATGGTGCAGTTCGGCGACGGCAAACGGCTGGTCTCGCGCTCCCTCTGGGACCAGCAACTGGTGACTCCGGACAAACCTCCCGCGCAACCCCGTTACTGGCTGGCACCCGGACCCCAGGGACAGCATCTGCTCATCTGGCAGGCCAACTACGAAAAGGAAGGGCAAAAGTTTTCCATCGCCATTGCGGAAGATGTCGCACCGCTGCTTGCTGCCATCTGGCACTTTCTATGGATAGGCGTCGCAGCTTCACTGGCGGCCGTGCTGCTCATATTGCTGCTTCAGCGCCTGGCCATCCGGCGATCCTTCACCCGCCTTGACACCATCCGGCAGGATGTCAGGGCAGTGCGCCAGGGACTGCGCACCCAGATCAGCGATGATGTGCCCGCAGAAGTCCGCCCCCTGGTGCAGGAGTTCAACCAGTTGCTCCAGGCCTGGAAACAACACCAGGAGCGCACGAGAAATGCTGTCGGAAATCTCGCCCATGCCCTCAAGGCACCGCTCAACCTGATTTATCGCCATGGTGAAAAGCAGGGTAAAACCGTACTGACCGAACAGGCGCAGCAGATGCAACAGCTGATAGAAAGGGAACTGAAGCGCGCCAGGATCACGGGGCGTGCCGCCATCGGGCAGCATTTCTGCCCGGAACAGGATCTCCATGACCTCGCAGAAACCGTAAAGGCGCTTCACCACCGAAAACCCTTACAGATAGACCTGGACATCGATGCACCACAATGTATCGCCCTCGACCAGAACGACATGCTGGAGCTTGCGGGCAATCTCCTGGACAACGCGGCAAAATGGGCGCAGCACAGGATAAGGCTGCAACTCAAAACCAACAGCGGGCTGTCCCTCTCACTGGAAGACGATGGTCCAGGTATCGATCCCGAACTGCGCGAAGCACTGCTGGCACGCGGTCAAC
>DRLF01000188.1 GCA_011051425.1 Thiolapillus brandeum
AATAGCCCAAGCTATTGATGATTGAGCAAATACCGCAGATGAGCGGCAAGACCGGTGCAAGGGCGCGTTCAGCGATGCCCGGTAACATTTTGCACTTTACAAATATTCCAGAATTTTCCATGAAATACCGTAAGCTAGAATATTTTTCCAGCGACTGGGTGAAATGTTCGGGCTAGGCCGGTGCCCACGATCCTTCGGGAATCAGCAGTGAAACCCTCAACCCACCTTCCGTCCGTCTGCCTGCGCTGATCCGGAAACCGTGGAGTTCCACGATGCGCTTTACAATGGACAGCCCCAGACCGTTGCCCTGCGCCTGCTGCTTCGCGACGGTGCCACGGTAGAAACGTTCAAACAGATGGGGTAATTCGCTGTCGCTGACACCGGGACCGTCATCCAGGACTTCCAGCCGCAATGCCCCATCATCCCGGCTCACGCTGATTTCGGCATGCTGGTGCCCGTATTTGATCGCATTGCCCAGCAGATTGTGCACGAGCAGACTCATCAGTTCCCTGTCTGCCTGCAGGACAGCCTCTTCGCTGCAGCTGTAAGCCAACTGTATTCCCTGGGCATCCGCCTCCGGAACGAGTTCTGCCACGACATCCTCGAGCAGCGTCCGCAACACCACGGGTTCTTGCAAATCAGCCTGGGTCAGCGCGTCCAGACGGGCCAGATGCAGCAACTGGGAAAGCAGTTCACCCATGCGCTCCGCACTCTTGTCCAGGATCCTCCCCGACACATGCACTTCTTCCATACTGTCTGTACGGGTCAGGATGCGAGCCACGTTGCGTACCACCGCCAGGGGGTTGCGCAATTCATGAGCCGCGTTGGCGGTAAAGCTGCGCTCACTTTCCAGGCTGGACTGCAGCCGTTTGAGCAGTCTGTTGATGGATTCCACCAGCGGTGCAATTTCCCCGGGGATGTTTTCTACTGAAACCGGTTGCAGGTTTCCCGGTTTACGCCGGGCGATCTGGGCATTCAATCGTGAAAGCGGCCGCAGTCCGCGCCTGATGCCCAACCACAGCACCAGCACGATAACCGGTATGGACAGCAACTCTTTCTGCAGCAGCTTTCCCCCGATCTCGTGGACGAGATAGGTCCGCAGATCATCCCGCTGTGCCACGTAGAGGAAATGCTCTGCCGTCTTGTTTTGAACCGCGGCGACGCGCCATTCGTGCGAGTCATAGCGCAGGGTCTGAAGTCCGGCACCCTTTCCGGCTCCATACCCGGGCATGGGCTGACCAATCTTCACCAGCCCGTCGGCACTGGCAAACCAGACGTACGCTCTGATTTCTTCATTACCGGGAGAATCCACCTCTGTCCCGAACAGCCCGCCTTCCATCATGGCAAATTCTTTCAGCCAGGTGTTTTCCAGGCCACGTATGGTTTCCAGCGTCAGCCAGGCTTCGTTGAGATTGCCCTCACGAACAAAACGCTCGGACTGGCGCAGCAGGTTTTTTGCCGTCAGCAGCAACCGCGCATCCAGCACTTCTTCCGCCTCATCATCAACGTAGTCCAGGATACTCAGGATATTGACAACCAGCGCAAGCAGCATCGCCGCCGTCAGAATCATCAGCAGGCGGATACTCAGGGAGCGGAAACGCTTCTTCCTTTCAGTCATCTTTCATGAACATGTAACCCAGGCCCCGCACCGTCTTGATGCGTTCAGAACCGATCTTTTTACGCAAGTGGTGAATATGCACATCCAGCAGATTGCTCGTCACCAGCTCGGTATCATCCCCGCAGATGGCCTGCAGCAGTTTTTCCCTGGACTGGATTTTCCCTGCATGCTCCATGAAGTAACGCAGCAGTCGAAATTCGATGGCGGACAGTTCGACGGGCTTGCCATCACGGCTTGCCGTTCCCTTGGTTGGATCAAGCTGTATACCACCGAGATCGAGAAGATTCGACGCGCGCCCTTCCCTGCGCCTCACCACGGCGCGTATCCTCGCGGCCAGTTCATCCAGTGAGTAAGGTTTGGCCACGTAGTCATCTGCACCGTATTCGAGTCCGCGAATACGTTCTTCCAGTGCATAACGGGCAGTGATGATGATGACAGGAATATCGTTGCCGCTCTTGCGCAACTGACGGAGAAAGTCCATCCCGTCACCATCCGGCAATCCCAGGTCCAGTAACACACAGTCACAGGTATTTTCCCGCAGTGCAGCTCTGGCAGAACGGATATCCGCCACCCACACGACCAGGAAGCCTCTTTGCACCAGACCCAGCCTGGCACACTCACCCAGCAGTTCATCATCTTCCAGCAACAGGATCGTCATAACGAGGTAACCTTAAAATACGCTTTCGTACCGGTTGTTATGCTTTTATTCACAGTACCCGGCAAAACATAGCATCCCGGACAAAAAAATGCCCGCGCCATTCACGGGCGCGGGCAAACTTAGCGAATACTCCCTGAAAAATCAGAGCTTGTTCTTGTGGCAAAGATTACAGGTTACAAGTTCACCCTTGGCCAGATGGATGGTGTTGTTACCGTGTTCATCCTTGGTCAGTGTCCTGTCCGTGGCAACCCGGGAAAGCACACTGCCTTCACCGTTCTTGCCGTGGCAGGCTCTGCAGGCATCCTTGTTTTTCTCGGCCAGCTTTTCATGGCCGCCGGAAGAGAACCTGGTGTCTCCAACCGGATGCATGCCGTGAGGACCATCCAGGGTCACACCCAGATCACCCGTATGACAGGTGGAACACTCGATGATGGGGCCTGCATGACCCTGAAGATCCATGGCTGCCTTGTTGTCATTGGAGAACGGGTTCTTGTTCGGCCAGATAGCATGGGTGCTGCCGTGACAGTTTTCACAACTCAGGTCACCGTGACCCTTGTCACCCGAGCCACTCAGACGGTACAGCGCTTCTGTAGTGGCAAAGCGTGAGTTGGGATAATCCAGCAGCGCCAGCGTCGTACCACCGCCGTTGAAGACATGGTCCGATTTTTTATAGGTCATCTGCAGGCGCAGACCATCCAGATTGCCCATGCTATCTACATTGTTGACCAGCACATCCTGCAGCTGGTTGT
>DRLF01000189.1 GCA_011051425.1 Thiolapillus brandeum
TCACAAACAAATCACGGCTGAATCGCCACGCACAAGCCCATACCTGCGATAGTAGGCACAGAATCCTGCTGCAGTCGGAGAATACCGGTGAACAAGATACAGAAACAACGGCTGGCCTGGCGCACGGGCTTTTTCCTGTTGTTCATTCTCGCGCCGGTTTTAAACCTGTTCCGCTTCGACCTGGAGCAGAACCACTTCTACTTTCTCACCTTTCCCTGGACCCTGGGCATCGATGCTTTCAGGAACGGTGAGATCAGCGCCCTGGAAATGGCTCTGAACATGGGTCTGCGTTTTTTCCTGCCCCTGGCGCTCATCGTGGGCACCGGCATCTGGGTAGCCTGGAAGTGGGGGCGCCTGTATTGTGGTTGGCTCTGCCCGCATTTTTCTGTTGTAGAAACCATCAACCATTTCATGCGCAAGGCATCAGGCAAGCTTTCCATCTGGGACAGGGAAGCACTGCCGGAAGATCAGGCAGACGGCACCCATGTTCGCGTGGAGAAAAAGTGGTGGTGGGCAACCGGGCTGGTCATCGTCGGGTTTTCCTTTGTCTGGGCCGTGGTTCTGCTGACCTATCTGCTGCCACCACGGGAAATCTACTACAACCTCCTCCATGGCGAACTGACACGCAACCAGGCGCTGTTCATCGGCGTTGCCACCTTTCTGTTCGTCATCGAGTTCACCGCGGCCCGGCATCTTTTCTGCCGCTTCGGCTGTGTCATCGGCCTGGCCCAGAGTCTGGTATGGATGGGCAACAAGAAGGCCCTGGTGGTGGGTTTCGACCGGGCGCGCTCCACGCAATGCACCGAGTGCGATGCCTCCTGCGAACACGCCTGCCCCATGCGCCTCAAGCCCCGCAGCATCAAACGCAAGATGTTCACCTGCACTCAGTGCATGCAGTGTGTGGAAGCCTGCGAAAAGGTGCATGAGGGTGATCCCCGGCCACCCCTGTTGCACATGCTCAGTGATCAGTGCGCCCTGGATGTCTCCCTGCGGGATTTCGGACTGAAGCCCGAAATCCCCACAGACTGTTTTCCACCCATTGCAGACGCAACTCCGGATTCACTCTCGTCCAACGGAGGGGTCGCCAAAGGCGACAGCCTCAGCGATGCGGGGACGCATCGCCATTTTCGATGGCGATAAGCCATTGAAAATGGAGGAATCAGAAAATCGCATTTTTCTGATTCCGAGTCGTGAAAGCCCTGGGAGGGGCTTTTACGACATTCTCCAACGATGTGTAGCGCCTTATTCCGTCAGCGCAGCGTGGGCGGCTGCCAGCCTGGCTACAGGTATACGGGGCGCCGAGCAGGACACGTAGTCCAGCCCGATGCGGTGGCAGAAGTGGATGGACTGCGGATGGCCGCCATGTTCGCCACAGATCCCCACGATCAGGTCGGGACGCTGATCACGCCCCCACTTCACCGCCAGTTCCATGAGTTTTCCGACGCCTTTCTCATCCAGCACATCAAAAGGATTGTCCTGCAAAATGCCTCTTTCGTTGTACAGGGGCAGGAACTTGTTCTCCGCATCCTCCCGTGAGAAAGAGAACGCCGCCTGAGTCAGGTCATTGGTACCGAAGGAAAAGAAATTCGCCTGCTTGGCCAGGCTGTCTGCCCGCATACAGGCGCGCACGACTTCGATCATGGTGCCGAACTGGAATTCAAGCTTGTGGCCAAGCTCTTTTTCCAGCTCACCGCTTACCCGGTCCACGATTTCCTTCACGTACAGCAGTTCCTGCGCCGTGCAGACCTGTGGCACCTTGATCTTCGGATGAATCTCCAGCCCTTTCTTGTCGCATTCCATGGCCGCTTCGAGAATCGCCCGGATCTGCATCTCATAGATTTCAGGGAAGGTGATACCCAGACGCACACCACGATGTCCCAGCATGGGATTGGTTTCATACAGCGCCTTTACCTTCTTGAGCATGGTTTCCTTCTTGACGATGGCTTCTTCCACCTGGCGTGATTCCACCATCTGCGGCATAAAGAATTCTTCGTTCTCCGCATCACCCGTCTTCAGCAGGGACAGGGTACCGGACAGCACTTCCAGCCCACGCACCGAATCCCGCAGCTGCTGCAGAAACAGCAGATCGTCCTTGAGTTGCTGCTCGGAAGGCAGGAATTCATGGATGGGCGGATCCAGCAGGCGGATGGTCACGGGGTACGGCGCCATTACCTCGAACAGTTCCTGAAAATCCTGGCGCTGCATGGGCAACAGCTTCTCCAGTGACTGCTTTCGGTGCTCAGCCGTTTCCGCCATGATCATTTCAATGACCACCGGCAGACGTTCCGTGGTGTTGAACATGCGCTCGGTCCGGCACAGACCGATACCCCTGGCACCGTATTTCAGCGCCCGGTCCGCATCCAGTGCCGTATCTGCATTGGCCATGACGCTCAAACGTGCCACTTCATCGGCCCAGCCCAACAGGATATTCAGCTCCGCAGAAAAATCCGCTTCCACGGTGGGAACGGCTCCCAGGTACACCTTGCCGCTGGTGCCATCGATAGTAATGAGATCCCCTTCCCGAATAACGGTATCTCCAACGAAAGCTTCGTGCAGTTGGACATCCACAGAGATGCCCTCGGCTCCTGCCACACACGGCTTGCCCATGCCGCGGGCAACGACAGCAGCGTGAGAGGTCTTGCCACCGCGACTGGTCAGAATCCCCTTGGAGGCAAAGAAGCCATGAATGTCCTCGGGCTTGGTTTCTTCCCGCAGAAGAATCACTGTCTTGCCTTTTTTTGCTTCTGCTTCCGCCCGGTCAGCATCAAAGACTACGTGACCGCTGGCCGCGCCGGGTGAAGCGGGCAGGCCCTGGGCCAGGGGCGTTACCCTGGCATTGGGATCGAGGCGGGGATAGAGCATCTGCTCCAGGTCATCAGGCGCGATACGCAGCAAAGCCTGGTCCCGGCTGATCAGGCCTTCCTTCTCCATTTCCACCGAGGTGCGTACCATGGCCACCGCATTCATCTTGCCATTACGGGTCTGCAGGCAGTAGAGCACACCGCGTTCGATGGTGAACTCAAAATCCTGCACTTCATGATAATGGGCTTCGAGTTTCTGGCGCAGTTCCTCGATTTCCTTTGCCATCTGAGGCATTTCATCCGCTAGGCGGTCGATGGGTTTGGGAGTACGGATACCTGCCACCACGTCCTCGCCCTGGGCATTGACCAGATATTCACCGTACAGCTTGTTCTCTCCGGTGGCAGGGTTGCGGGTGAAAGCAACACCGGTTGCGGAATCATCACCGCGGTTGCCGAACACCATGGTGCAGACATTCACCGCGGTGCCATTGGCCATGTCCGGGGTGATGTTGAACTCGCGGCGGTAATCCACTGCCCGCTTGCCCATCCAGGAACGGAACACGGCCTTGACCGCAATTTCCAGCTGTTCATAGGGGTCTTCCGGAAAAGGACGCCCGGTTGCCTTTTCCACCACAGACAGGAAACGTTCACTGATGTCCCTCAGGTTGTCCGCAGACAGACCCACATCCTCGGTAACATGAGCTCTTTCCTTGACCTTGTTGAATTCCTCGTCAAACAGTTCGTCCGCGATACCCAGTGCCACTTTCCCGAACAGTTGGATAAAACGGCGATAGGAATCATAGCCAAAACGCTCATCACCAGTCTGATTGATCTCACCCTTCAGTGTCTGGGCATTCAGACCCAGGTTAAGGATGGTATCCATCATGCCCGGCATGGACATGGCAGAGCCGGAACGCACGGAGACCAGCAGCGGATTCTCGGCATCTCCAAAACCTTTTCCCGTAGCCTGTTCGACCTGCTTCATCTGTTCATGCACTTCTTCCATGACGCCATCAGGCAATTCATCCGTGTCGGAGTCCAGATACTCCAGGCAGGCTTCGGTAGAGATGACGAAACCCGGTGGAACATTCAGTCCGATCTGAGTCATCTCACAAAGGTTTGCTCCTTTTCCTCCTAACAGATGTTTATTTTTTCCATCACCTTCCTTGAATGAAAACACCATCTTTTTTGACATTATTTACAGCTCCTGAATTTGCACTTTGTTGACATGATAAGACTGCGCCAGTTTTTCCGGCGGATAACAGTGAAGAATACCATTGAATGCAGGCAAAGACAGGAAGTTACCGGGGGAATGGGAACAATTACCGAAATCCCGGCGGTAAAAAGTGCAAAGCCGGGACTTCGGGCGGTCAGTGATTTCGGCTTGGTGATCAGCCCTTCAGGCGTTGGGGTTCATCCTGCTCAAGATAGGCCAGTTCAGTTTCCGTAAGATCCACTTCATCATAACCGCTGATCATGGGCATGACATGATGCGTGAAGGAACCACCCGTGGTCAGCAGATAGAGATGAATGATGATAAAGGCCAGAATGGCAAATGCTGTGCCCGCATGGATAATCGCCACCCAGCCGAGTACCGGGCTGGTAATGCCATTCTGCCAATAGTTGTAGGTCAGATAGGCAAGACCGGAAATCCAGATGGTGGGAAAAAGAACCAGCTTCAACCCCAGATAGGACAGTGCCTGCAGGGGATTGTGTTTGCGCCAGTAGTGCTTGCGATAGGGATGCTGCTCACCCTTGAATATCCCCCAGGCATAAAAACGTGCCACCTTCCACAGGCCATTGGTCGTAGGCAGATAATGCCGCCAGGTACCGGTTGTCACATGCCAGAAGATGGCAAAAACCCACAACACGATCAGTGACAGTGCTGCCAGTGTATGCACCGTCACCGCCTGATCGAAAGTGATCAGATTGTAAAAACCGTGTATCCGGAAACCGGTAAACAGCAAAGTAATGATCAGTGCTGCCTGTGTCCAGTGCCAGAAACGCTCAAAACCGTTGAATATTCTTACGCTGCGAACAGGCATCAGCTGTTCCTCCTGCTCAATATGACCCGTAACAAACCATGTCCCAGAACACCTGCCAGTGTACCCAGCACGAGCAGTATCCCGAGGATATCCAGCCAGCGTGGCGCATCCCGTCCGGGCATGTAGAAATTGTCCAGATTCTTCAGGCGTCCATCCTTGGAATGGCATTCCTCACAGGCGAGCGCCTGTTCCTTGGGGGCCACCATGTGATTGATGGGCCAGTAGGAATAGCTGTCGATAAAACCGTATTCTCCGCTGTAGGGTATTCCGTTCTTTTCCATGCCCACTTTGATGGCCTTGGCGAAATCATAGTTACCCCAGAAAGCTGCATCATCATTTCCCCACAGATGCATATACACCAGCGTGTTGTTGCCCTTGTCATAGGGCTGCACGGTATGCATGCGCTTGAAGGGCCAGATACGGGAATCCGGATCAGCGGGATCACCGCTGAAATAGTTGATCTCGACCGGCTTGCTCGGATCGAATTTGGTGTCGATGGTCGTATAGCGCATCACGCCATTGAACCAGCGGTACAGGGGTTTGACATTCTCGTCGTACTTGAAGCTTCCCTTGATGGACTTGTAAGTATGACGCCACTCGCCATTGCCCTGTTTGTAGCCTTCCTCCTTGTAGCCTTCA
>DRLF01000190.1 GCA_011051425.1 Thiolapillus brandeum
CCCGTGTTGCCGGGAAACCGAGGCCAGCCACCCGAAGAGTTCTGCAGGATAGTCAGGGCGGTAGCGGCTGTAGTCACCGGAGGCGTCGGAAAAATAGTCCTTGAATGTCCGGGCAACCATCTCAATCCTGATCCCCGGCCAGAAAGCGCTGACTCATGCGAACGATCTGTGGCCAGTCCTGGGTGGTGATGGATTGTCCGTGGGCCAGATTGTTGCGCAGGGACTCCATGGCGCGGATGGCCTGGTCGGCCTGGGTCTTGGATTTGAAGCCGAACTGGTGCAGAAATTCCTGATCCTGGGCCAGCAGGTAACTTTTGTCGGCCAGCTGCAGGCAATCCAGGAGTTCGATGTGCTGGGCACCCCGCCGGTGGCGTTCGTCGAGCAGGGCTCTGGCTTTTTCCAGCCGGCTGGGGGTGCATTTTTCCATCCAGGTATCATTGGGCCAGTCTTCCCGGATCAGCTCGGTGAAGCGGATTTCCAGCATGGTGATGATGCCGAACAGCCACATGCGCACGATGGGTTTTTCCATGTCAGCGCGTGTGATGACGCCGGTGACGGCATTGAGGATGCTGACGAAACAGTGGTCGTGGCGGCTGAGTATGAGGATCACATCGGACAGGTTGGCATCGCCGTAGATCAGCTGGTCGGCCTGAAAACCTCTGGCCTGAGCAAGGCAGGGGCCTTCTGCTTCTTCGAGATCACTGCTTCTTATGTAGCCGCTTACCATACCCCTGTCCCGTACCCCGGCCACCTGCAGGCCGGCTTCCTGCATGAGTTTTCGGATCTCCTGGCCGTCTCTGTCGGCATCGAAGGAGGGAAGGGGTTCGGCGATGTCCTTGGCTGTAAAGGCTTCTGAAAACAGGCGCTGCACCCGCCGCCGGGAAAAGCCCAGCGCGTCCGTGGACGAGGAGGTGGTACTGAACTCAGGAGGTGGGTGAATGGCAGGCATGCCCAGTTCATCCATGCATTTTTGCAGGATCTTGCGGGCTCGCCGCATCAGTTCCCCGTTGCCTTTCTGCAGCACATCCAGCAGCGCCGCCATCTCGCTCAGATAGACCTGGGCAAAATTTCTGTCATGTTTGCAGATGTCCCTGGCGTTGTCGATGAGGTCGGCGAGCTTGATGGTCTGGGCGCGGGGTGAGCCGCTGGCGAGATGGTTCCTGTCCAGTGCCTTGCGCGTGATCCTGTTGCCGTCACCGGGTTTGCTGATGTCGGTAAGTTCGTATACCAGTTGGGCCACGTCCGTACCGAAAGCTTCTTCGATGTCATGATAAGTGGCCGGTGTGTCCTCCACGGTGTCGTGCAGCCATGCGGCGGCGATCATCTGTTCATCGCCACCAATCTCCTTGACCAGATTGGCAACCGACCTGAGGTGTACTTCATAGGGCTGTTGTGTGTATTTCCGCCGGTGGTTGATGCGTTGATGTGCACTCGTGGCGAAAGTCTTGGCACGTTTGACGAGATCGGACATGAGGCGGTTTTTTTCTCCTGGGTTATACTCAATACATAATAATTGGAGGAGCGTGAAAATGAGAATCTTTTTATGGGCATTTCTTGCCCTGTCGTTTTTCAGTCATTCCCTGATGGCGGATAAGGCGCCGTCTCTCAAAGCCGGCTACAGCCCCCGGCAAGTGGCGGACGGTGTTTATGTGATTCACGGCCCCAAAGGTGTGCCATCGCCCGAAAACCAGGGTTTCATGAACAACCCGGCTTTCGTGATGACTGCGGACGGCGTGGTGGTGATCGATCCTGGCAGCAGCGTGCAGGTGGGGGAGATGGTGCTGGCGCAGATACGCAAGATCACGGACAGGCCCGTGGTGGCCGTGTTCGATACCCATGTCCATGGCGACCACTGGCTCGGCAATCAGGCCATTGCCGAAGCCTTTCCCAGGGTCAGGATCTATGCCCATCCGAAAATGATAGAACGGGTGGAAAAAGGTGCGGGCGCCCAGTGGCTGGAAGTGATGATGGACATGACCAAGGGTGCAACAGCGGGCACGAAAGTGGTTTCTGCCAACAGCCCGGTGGATGAGGGCAGCGTGATAACTGTCGGCGGGGTGGCATTTCATGTGCTGCATGACGGCAAGTCCCACACGGACAATGACATCATGCTGCATCTGCCGCCAAAGGGTGTGATCTTTCTCGGCGACAACGCCGGTTATGGCCGTATGCTGCGCCTCAATGACGGCAGCTTTCAGGGCAACATCAGGAACCTGAACCGGGCTTTGGCCACAGATGCCAGGGTGTTCGTGCCCGGCCACGGTCCTACGGCGGGACCGGAAGCCGCCACCGAATACCGCGATTATCTGCAGACTGTCTATGATGGCGTGAAGGAATTTTTCGAGGATGATCTTAGCGATTTCGAGATCAAGCCCAAACTGCTGCCGCGGCTGGCGCGCTGGAAGGACTGGACGGATTTCGACAGTCTGGTGGGCAGCCACGTGAGTCTGGCTTATCTCGAGGTGGAGGCCGCGGAATTTTGACCCGGCCCCGGGTGGGGGTGAGCGCCTGCCTGCTGGGCCAGGCGGTGCGCTATGACGGCGATTCCCGCCCCCATGCCTGGATTTGCGATGTTCTGCCTGGCTTTGTCGAAATCGTTCCTTTCTGTCCGGAAACCGGAGCCGGTCTGGGAGTGCCGCGTCCGGCGGTGCATTTGGTGAAAGACGGCGGAACTGTCCGCCTTCTTGGCGTGTCCAATTCAGAATTGGATGTGACAATGGTGCTGAAGCAATGGATAAGGCAGCAGGAGCCTTTGCTCCAGAAGCTGGATGCACTGGTGTTCAAGGCACGTTCTCCCAGTTGCGGGTTGGACTCCACGCCACTTTATGATCGGAATGGAGTGTTGTTGTCCGCCCGGGCCAGCGGCATATATGCGGATTGGGTGAGGCGGCGGTTTCCCGCGATGCTGCTGTCGGATGACGTTGAACTGGAAAGCGAAAGGCAGCAAAAAGATTTTCTCCGGCGCCTGGGTGTTCACGGGGTTTGATGTATCGCATCAGTGCAGAAGCCTGGCAGTGCCGGAAAAAAGTGGATCAGGGTGAAATAAAAACAGCCTCACGCTGGTCTATGTACTCGTCGGGCCTTATCGAACAGGCTGCGGTGAAAACTATAAACTATAGATATCCTTCAGGAGGATTTGAGATGAGAACAATGGAAAGAGCAAAAGGTATGGCACTGGCGGCAGCGGCAGCAGCCATGCTGGCGGGAGCACCCATCGGTGCGATGGCTGGCGAAGCACCGGGCAAGTGTATGGGGGCCAATTCCTGCAAGGGCAAGGGTGCCTGTGCCACGGCCACCAACGCCTGTGCAGGTCAAAATTCCTGCAAGGGAAAAGGCTTTCTGAAAATGACCAAGACCGAATGCGACAAAGTCGGTGGTTCTTTCGAGCCGATTAAGAAGTAAGTCGAACCTTTGGAAGCGCCGGGCCGGGTTTGCGACAGCATGCCCGGCCTTTCTTTTTCGTGACTATGTACAAACCTCAGTCGTTTATTGGGCCATGGGCAGATGCTGGTGAGACACGCCGTGGATATCTCCCTATCTGCTCGACGGTGGCATCCCTGCCGCCGACGGTCTCTCCAGCACCCGCCCATGGCCTATTGAAAAGTCATGGCTGAGCTTTGGACACAATCACCTTCTTTTTCATCGGTGGTGAGCATGAACAAGCCATTTCTGGGTTTCGGGCTGGGGTTGCGCAAGGAGCACTACGAAGCGATCCTGGCGGAAAAACCCGCTGTTGACTGGTTCGAGATCCTTTCGGAAAACTACATGGTAGAGGGTGGCAAGCCCCTGCACTACCTGGACAGGATCCGCCAGGACTATCCCCTGGTGATGCACGGCGTCTCTTTGTCCATTGCCAGTACCGATCCTTTGAACAGGGATTATCTGCGTGATCTCAAGGCCCTGGCCGGGCGGGTGGAACCGGCCTGGATCTCTGACCATTTGTGCTGGACCAGCGTCAACGCACACAATTACCACGATCTGTTGCCCATGCCCTATACCCGTGAAGTGATCCGCCATGTGGCAGACAGGGTGAGCCAGGTACAGGAGACCCTCGGGCGGCAGATCCTGCTGGAAAACCTTTCCAGCTATGTTTCCTTCGATGATTCGGAAATGAGCGAGTGGGAGTTTCTGACCGAAGTCGCCGAATCGGCGGATTGTCTGATCCTGCTGGATGTGAAC
>DRLF01000191.1 GCA_011051425.1 Thiolapillus brandeum
ATGGTGGCCTTTAAGAAACAGGTGGATGGCCTTTTGAGTGGCGCCGAAGTGCGTGCGCTGCGGGAGAAGCTGGGCCTGAGCCAGGCGGATGCCGCCAAGGTCTTTGGCGGCGGGCCGGTGGCCTTTTCCAAATACGAAAGCGATGACGTGGCGCAATCCGAGGCCATGGATAAGCTGTTGCGGCTGGCCGCCGAAATACCAGCAGCCTTCGAAGTATTAGCCCAGCGGATGGATGCTGCCCCGGTTGTCTCCCCGGTGGATTGGGAGGAGGTTAGGGGTTGGTCGGTAGAAGTAGATATCAGTGCAGAGTCCAGCACCAAACGGCCACAGTTGCGGGTAGTCTCCAGCTCAACATCCATGGATGAGCCACGTTGGAGGAACATCGCCGCATGACGGCCAGTGCCGAGTTGCAGCAGGCCATCGACAGCCTGAAGATCCGGGATGTCTATCTGCGTGGGTTGGATGCCCGCTGTCTGGGGGATTTCGATCCCAAATATGCCCCTGACCTTACCGAGCTGACGATTCAACAGATGCACCTTGTCAACCAGTCGCAAGTGGTGGAGATCGAGGGCGACAGACAGTTGCTCAGGGTGTTTGTCCGCTTGGGTGTGCGGTGGATGGATTCCAAGGACTCAAGCGAAGAGGAATCCATACGGGCGCTCATTGAGGCGGAATTCATCACAGAGTATGAAATGACCAAGGATCTGGAGAAGGCTGCCATCGACGAGTTTTCCCTCAAGAACGCCAGCTATCATGTCTGGCCGTACTGGCGAGAGCTGTTGAGCAGCCAATGTTCCCGGATGCATTTGCCAAGGCTTATTCTTCCCACGGTGCAGTTGGCGCATAATCGCCACCAGAAGGTGGAAGGATCGGAATCTGCCAGCAAGGTTACCGAGCATTAACCTCCGAACGGCCGTTCTCAGGAGTTTCGAGCCAAATTTTTCACTCGATTCACAGCCTCATGCCCTATGGATGTGCGGCAGGAGTCAGATCGTTACCGGTACCCCGATCATGCTGGCGACAGGAGTGTAAATGTCCGTCTCAACGCCAGGCGTGCGGATGCTGACGATAAGCGCGTAGCGCGCTTGCCTGCCCCAGCGCTCCAGCTTGGGGCGCTCCTTCCACCAACCAAGGACGGGATAGACCGCGATCTCGCCCCTTGCCGCCAGCTCTGCGGCCGTGCCTCGCCATGTGTCGGAGTGGATGGAGCCCAGCTTGTGCAGGTTTTCTCCGAGTAGCCACCCTTGGTCCTGTGTCGTCTGTTTCTGGTATTCCTCGTCCCGCGCTTGTTGGTTGATACGCTGGTTGAATTGTTTTGACGTTTCCAGCGGCCGTCGTACCGCAAATCGCAGTCCGTGGGAGGCATAGCGGTACTTGTTTGCCCAGCCGCGTTCGCCGGGATTGGGCTCGATGAAATAGGAGATCGTGACCCGCATTTCCACCGGCGTCTCGCCCAGCTCTTCCAGTGCCTCCACGGGCCAGGGGAGTGCATGCAGGTGGATGTCGCGTGTCTTGATTGTTTTGTCTTCCTTGAAGAAGGGCTGCAGGCTTTCCTGCGCGATCAGGGTCAAGGCATTGCTGGCGCTCCACAACAGCGCGGCTTCATCGGGCACGCCATAACCGCAGTAACGCAGCAGACGGCGATAGTTTTCCTGTTTTGGCTTTTTCGGTGCTGGAGGCAGCATTCGCTTCCGCATGGCGGGTGTCCAGTTGGCCGAGTGCACCAGCAGGGCCCGCACGGTCTCAGGCCAGAAATCCGGGTATTGCGCCTGTACTCTGGCGGCCATTCTTGATGCCAGGGCGGAGGCGGCGCTTGTGTCGCCTAAGGAGATCAGCTGCTTGCCCAAGGCGTACTGGTGGCCAGTGGTCAGCAGTTGCAAGGCGTCGTCGATATAGTCGGCCGAACCGTCAATGGGGCTGATGGCCATGTTGCCGGCCTCCATGACGATGTCCGGCTTGATCGGCCAGGTTTTTTGCCAGTCCATGGAGGTGCAACTGGATGGAGCAAGATCACCCGCTGGCGCAATAGGCTGCCAGCCCGGGTATTGAGTGGTGTCCAGCTGAACCTTCTCCGTGTACCCTCCAACGGTAAGGGCATTCCAGGCTTGGCCGGGGTCGTGTACTTCATCTGTAAGATTGCTGCCGGGAAAACGATGACGTTCGGTTGGGTCGGTATTGCCTGCCGATAGGATGACCAAGTGGCGGTTGTCATCTTCCGCTCCGGATGTCAGGGCGTCGATGGCGGCTGACCAAGAGGATGGGCGGCCACGATCCCGGTCATCGGTAGTGGTGATCGCCATGCAGAAAGTTCTCTTCCGTTCGGGATGGTCGATGTTCACTCTGGCGATGCTTTCACGGGTGATAGAGCCATACAGCTGCTTGTTCTGATGATAGCCGGGGTTCGGCATGATCTTGACCGATTCCAGTCGGTGCGTCAGTTCGATCGGGTCATTGCTGGAAAGTGGCCCAGTAAGATCGCCGTAGGTGGCCAGTCCACCCATTGGTGTGCCGTGCCCATAGCGGTCATCGACGCCCCAATTAGTTGCGTCGTAGGAGTGCATGTCGGCTGGGTCAGCAACAGGTTTCAATAATGGATGCTGCTCGTTGAGCCCCGTATCCAGCAGACAGACAGCGGGAGCATCATCCGGTGGCAGTGAAATTCTCTCTAGTGCGTGATTGATCCAATCCTGCTGCTCCTGCCGATCCATGCCAGTGTAGAAATCGGCCGTATCCTTAGCGAGCCTGACTTCGGCGATGGCGCCAAGTAGGCGGATTGAACGCGTCATCTGCGCCGAGGTTGCGTACACCAGAATGACCGTTCTGTCCAAGAATGAAATAGATTCCTTGCCTACCCGCATGTCGAGCTGTTCTGCATGCTCGCGCAGAAAGGCCTCGTAATCTATCTCATCTGAACTGCGTAGCCACACCTCCCACCAGATGGCCTGATTTTCTGTCGGGAAGAGTGCGGGATCGTCGGTGAATAGTTGTTCCAATGCGGCCAGTTTGATGGCGGAGATGCTTTCGATCAGCGGCTGTTCTTTCGGTTTTGGTGTCTGATCGGGCTTTTTTGGTGTGGTTTCCTCGTCACGATAACGGATGATCTTGCGCAAAAAATATTCCAGCCTGCCTTCTGGAACGAATACCGTGGCCACCTCCCTGTCTTCAAATTCCTTGACGGAACATAGTTCGATGCCGCTGCGCTCATATTCAAGACTCTGGAACTTGAGTTCGAATCCGGGTTCGCTTTCGAAGGTGAGGTAGAGGCCATTTCCTACATCCAGGCCGAAGGCCTTTTGTTCCTGCACAATGTCGGCTTCCTGACCTTGGGCGGCCTCTAATTGCTGAATCAGGAACTCTGCGTGCTGGGCGCGGGTTCGCGGTGGTGTTTTGAGTTTTGACCCACCACCGGCACCTGGCCGTGTGTAGCGTTCGGTGGAGGCAGTTTCGTGGATGAGCAGGTGCGGAAGTCGGTCCTTGTTATCTTCGGCCATGTGGGTTACCGATTATTCTTGCCTTTGATGCAGGTGTTTTCTTTCGTTCAGTGCGCGTGTCAGATCGCTCTGCATGACTTTTTGCCGGTTATGAATGAGAACATCCTTGATGGCATCTTCACAGGCACGTGTCAGATCGCCATAGCTCAGCCCCTCGGCTGTCTGAGCAACCTTTGTCCAGGCAATGCGACCAGTCTTGAAGGTGGCCAGTTTTGATTTCAGTGTAGCGATGATTTCCTTCTGGTCCGGCAAGTGGTATTCGATGACATCATCGAAACGCCGGAACAGAGCACGATCCAACAGCTCAGGGTGGTTGGTGGCAGCAATCAGCAGACTGTCAGAGTCATCCTGCTCGACCATCTGTAGGAAGCTGTTGAGTACCCGGCGTATTTCGCCGACATCATTTCCCATGCCACGCTGCGAGCCAATGCTGTCGAATTCATCGAACAGATAGACGCCACGGGTTTGCTGGATGGAATCGAAGATCAGGCGCAGTTTGCCGGCAGTTTCGCCCATGTACTTGGTCATCAGGCTATCCAGCCGGACAACGAACAGGGGCAGTCCGAGTTCACCAGCCAGCACGGAGGCAGTGAGGGTCTTGCCGGTTCCTGGTGGGCCGACCAGTAATAGCTTCTTACGGGGTGAGAGGCCGTGGGCCCTGATTTTCCTGATCTGGGAATGTTCCTTGATCA